>JBLMVY010000262.1:0-2916 GCA_050256935.1 Candidatus Levyibacteriota bacterium
GGCGCTGCTGATGTGCCGTCCCCAGCTCGACCGCCGGCCGATGCGCCTGCCGGTGATCGACGATTTCATCAAGGGAACGGGCCCGCAGCACGTCGAGGAGCGCTCGCGCGGCGTCAGCGCAGGCGATCCGATCGTGCTCGACGTCAAGAACCTCGGCAAGAGCTTCTGGTCGCGCGAGGGACTCTTCGGCAAGCGCGAATTCAAGGCGGTGAAGGACGTCTCGTTCCGGCTGCCCAAGGGCAAGACGCTGGGGCTGGTCGGCGAATCGGGGTCGGGCAAGACGACGGTGGGGCTCACGCTGATGCGCCTGCACGAGGCGACCTCGGGCGAGGCGATCTTCGAGGGCCGCGACCTGCTGTCGATGCCGCCCGGCGAGTTCATGCACTACAAGCGGCGCATCCAGATCATTTTCCAGAATCCCTACGCATCGCTCAATCCCCGGTTCACCATCGGCCAGGTCCTGGTCGAGCCCATGCAGATCCACGGCATCGGCGCGAACGCGCAGGAGCGCACCGACATGGCCTTCGAGCTCCTGGCCAAGGTCGGACTTCCCGAGGTCTCGTTCTACAAGTACCCGCACGAGTTCTCCGGCGGGCAGCGGCAGCGCATCGCGATCGCGCGCTGCCTGACGATGAAGCCCGACATCCTGATCTGCGACGAGTCGGTGTCGGCGCTCGACGTCTCGGTCCAGGCGCAGGTGCTGAACCTGCTTCAGGACCTGCAGGACGAATTCGGGATGTCGTACATCTTCATCTCGCACGACCTCGCCGTCGTCAAGTACATCTCCGACCAGGTGATGGTGATGAGCGAGGGTGAACTCGTCGAGATCGCGAACTCGGACGACATCTACCGGAATCCGAAGATGCCGTACACGCAGCGGCTGCTGGCGTCGATTCCCCGCGGCTGGCACGGATAACGCGCCCCGCGGCGCGCGCCGTCTGCGTCCGGTCGGTCGGCAAGCGCTTGGGCCCGCGACCGCCGGCGGAGGTCCTTGCGGGCGTGCGGCGGCGGAATAGAATGCGAATCGTTCCGCCCGCCCCCGGGCGGTCGCGAGGCGCGCATGGCCCAGGGCATCGCAGCGCAGGACCCGGTGCCTCCCGGTCGGCGGTTCCGGGATAGCCCGCCCGGATGGCCCGCCGCCGGCGCCGCCACGCGTCGCGCGATCGAGGGCTCGCTGACCCGGCCGCTGTTCTCGGCGCGCACCGCCGGCAGGCATCCGATCACCGTCGAATTCTTCCGGATCGGCCCGGCCGATGCGACCGTGCAGACCTCGGAGCACCTGATTTCCGTGGTCACCCAGGACGTGGCGAGGCTGCTGCAATGCCGCGACGGCCTGTCGAGCGAGCGACGCATCCGCGCCGGCGACATCATCGTCACCCCGGCGGGAACGCCCAAGCGCTGGTCCCATGCCGACCCGGCCGAATACATCGCGCTACGCCTGCCGCCCCGGTTCCTGCGCGACCTCCACGACGGTGAACGCACGTCGGGGGACGCGAGCTTGCGCCTGCTCGACAATTTCGGAACACGCGATCCGCACCTGCAGTCGCTCGCGGGGCGGCTGCTCCAGGAGGTGTGGATCGGTGGCATCGGCAACGCGATGTACACCGAAGCGCTGGCAATCGAGCTCGGCGTCCACCTGCTGCGCCAGTATTGCGGCGCCGGGCCCGGTCCCGGCGACAGGATTCCGGAAGCTGCGCCGAGCCTGCCCGCGCACAAGCTGCGGCGTGCCAAGGACTTCATTCGCGAGCATCTGGCCGAGGAGCTGACGCTGGAGCGCATCGCCAGGGAGCTTGCGATGAGCCCATATCACTTCGCGCACGCGTTCAGGCAGACCGCCGGCATGGCGCCCCACCGCTACGTGACGGACTGCAGGATCGACCGCGCGATGCGCCTGCTGCGGGACACGGCACTGCCCGTCGGCGAGGTCGGGCAGGTGGTCGGCATTCCGAGCGCCAGCCACTTTGCGCTGCTGTTCCGCCGCTCCACCGGGTCGACGCCGACGCGATTTCGGGCGGAGCGCTGACCGCCAGCCGGCGTTCGGGCGCGGCGCGGACGGTCGGGCACGTGGAGCGCCCTGAAACGGCCGCGACGACCCGGCAGGATTGCCGGGCCGTCGTGGACGTCGCCGTCCCGGGCTTCGCCGGGACCGGATTGCGGAGGCCGTCAGTCGTCGTGGCCGTTGCAGACCTTCCCCTTGACGGCGATCTGGCCGGCGCAGCCGGTGAGCTGGAGGATGTCGGCTCCACCCCCGAGCCGGTCGACGATGTAGATCAGGCCGTTGTCGTCGACCTCGGCATTGTCGGTGGAGACATCGTAGTAGGTATTGCCGGCGACGACGGTCGGCAGGACGTTGGGGTTGAGCGGCGGAATGAAGTGCGCAACCTCCATCGGATGGTACGGGTCGCGGACGTCCCACACCCGCAGCCCGGCATCGAAGTTGGCTATGAACAGCAGCTTGCCGTAGTACGGCGCGTAGAACGACTCGTTGGTCGAGTGGTTCAGGAAGCGCGTGCCGCGCGTGCAGAAGTCCGGTTTCCCGGCATCCTCGAACGTCTGCATCGTCGAGATCACCATCGGATGGTTTTCTCCCGCCGATGCCGCGCCTGCCCCGATGGCCCTCGTCGTGTCGACCAGGTAGCCGAAGTGGGGCGCCCCGGTGCACTTGTTGCCGGTCTCCTCGGAGATCAGCGCGACGATGTCCCGCGTCGTGCTGCTCGTGCATCCCTGGTAGTGCTGCGGGGGGATGCCGAACATCGGGAACGACGTGTGGGCGCCTTCGGTCGGGGTCATGTCCATCGACCCGACGACGAGCGCGCGCAAATCGTCGTCGGTCGGGGCAACGTCGTTGTTTCCGGTCTTGACCCAAGATCCGCCGATCGGCTGCCCGGCGGAGGTGTTCTGGTTCGGCAGCACCTT
>JBLMVY010000263.1:0-3739 GCA_050256935.1 Candidatus Levyibacteriota bacterium
CAGCGTCTCCGGGCGCGCCTTGAAGCGCACGCGCAGGTGTCCCTGGAAATCGCGGACGACCCCCGATACCGCGTGGATGTTGACGATGGTGCCGCGGTGGATCTGCCAGAACACCTGCGGGTCGACCTGCTGGACGAGCTCCTTGATCTGGCGGTAGATCAGCGCCTCCCGGTCCGCGGTGACGACGCGGGTGTACTTGTTGTCGGCCTGGAAGTAGCAGATCTCGTCGACGGTGATGAGCCGGATCTCGTCCTTGTGGCGGGCGGTGATGAAGCGCAGGTAGCCGCGGGTCTCCTGCAGGCGACGGGCCAGCGCCTCGAGCAGCGCGTCGAGCTCGGCGGGTCGCTCGCCCAGCCTTGCTTTCAGCCGGCGCACGGTCTCGTCGAGTCGCCCGGCATCGAAAGGCTTCATCACGTAGTCGACGGCGCCCGCCTCGAAGGCCGCGACCGCATACTGGTCGTAGGCGGTCACGAACACCACGTGGCAGCGGCCGCTCGCGCGCCGCGCGACCTCGAGGCCGGAGTGCCCCGGCATCTGGATGTCGAGGAACATGACGTCGGGCAGGTGCTCGTCGAGGGCGGCGAGCGCGGCGTCGCCGTTCCCGGCCTCGGCGACGATCGCGAGCTCCGGCCAGACGCGCGCGAGCGTCTCGCGCAGCTCGTCGCGCAGGTTGGTCTCATCCTCGGCGAGCACTGCCCTGGGCGTCTTCATGGGGGATCTCCAGCACCGATGTCAGGCTGCGTCCGTCCTCGACGCGCAGGGTCAGCGCCGCGCGGTCGCCGTAGAGCGCCTGCAGCCGGGCCCGGACGTCGCGCTGCACCGCGGCCGCGTGGGCCGCGCGCAAGCCGGGGCCGCGCCCGGTGACCGCGATCCTGATCCGGCCCTCGTCGCGCAGGACGTCGATGCCGATCGCGGTCGCCACGGCGCCGCGTTCCTGCGCCCGGCCGCAAGCCGGATCGAGGGCGGCGACCAGCAGCGGCAGCAGGGTCATCGGTGGCATCCGCGCATCGGCGATCTCCGGTGCGAATCCGACGTGGCTGTCGAGCCTGCCTCCGCAGCGCGTGCGCAGGAGCGCGAGCCAGGCCTGCGCGAGCTCGGCTTCCTGACGCAGCGTCGAGGTCGTGGTCGGCGTGCTCGGCAGCGCCGCGCGCAGGTAGTGGATCAGGTCGTCGAGCATGCGCTCGCCGTCGGCGGGCGCGGCATCGAAGCGCTCGCCGACCTCCCCCAATGCGTCGAGGAGAAACGGTGGGTCGACGCGGGCGCGCATCGTCTGCAGTTCGGCTTCGAGGAGATTGCGCTGCGCCTGCGCCCGGGCCAGCTCGGCGGCGTGCAGTGCCTGGGCGATGCGCCGATCGCGCTGCCGGGAGAACCAGGCGAGCGCGAACACGCTGCTCCATCCCGCCGTGCCCAGCGTCGCCGCAGGCAGCATCTCCAGCCACGAACGGAAGGGCGATGTCGCGAACAGTTCGCAAGCCGTCTCGGAGGGAGGATCGACCACGCAAGTCAGTGGCCACTGGACCTGTGCGCCGACCAGAACTGCGGCGACGAGCGCTGCGACGCGCCTGCCGCCGGAAAGCGGCAAGCGGTCGGCGATGGCGACGGCGACGAGCACCGGCCCGTACCACATCGGGTAGCGCAGCCACCAGAAGCCGAACGCCCTCGCCCAGTCCGCCGGGGTCGCCGCCCAGCCGGGGCCGTCGTTGAAGATCTGGCTGGGCATCGAATAGAGCGCGAGCGCGGTTATCGCGCCGAGAAGCAGCGCCAGGCTGCGCCAGAGGGGGCGCTCCAGCCATCGCGTTGCGCCCTGGAAGGTGGCGGATGCGCTCATCCGATGGGCTCGCCCAGTGCCTGGTCGCAACGCGTGCCGGCCTCCGAGGCTGCGGTTACCCGCGGAATGGCGATCACCGCGCGCAGCCCGGAGGGCTCGCGCGGCAGCAGCGCGAGGCGAGCGCCGGCACCGAACTGCGCGGCCAGGCGGTTGCGGATGTTGGCCAGTCCCACGCCGCTGCCCATGACCTCGCCGATGCCCGCACCCGTGTCCTCGACCGCGACCTCGATCTCGTCGCCGCGGCGCGTCGCGGCGATGCGGAGCGCGCCGCCCTCGGGCAGCGGGTTGAGGCCGTGCTTGATCGCGTTCTCGGCGAGGGACATCAGCATCATCGAGGGAAACGGGTGGCCGCGCAGCGCTTCCGGGATCGCGAAGCGGACCTGCAGGCGAGGGCCCATCCGCACCTGCTGGACGTCGAGGTAGGCACGGACCAGGTCCGCCTCGCGCCCCAGCGTGGCGTCGGCGGCGCGGATCTGCGGCAGCGCCGAGCGCAGGTAGGCGCGGAAGCTGTCGAGCATCAGCCGCGCGCGAAGGGGGTCGTTGCGGTAGAGACGCTTGATGTGGGCCAGCGTATTGAACAGGAAATGGGGCTCGACCTGCGCCTGCAGCGCCTGCAGCCGTGCCTCGAGGACGTCGGCATCGAGGCGCTGCCGGGCGACCTCGGCGGCCCGCAGCGCGGCTTCGCGCATCGACGCGCGCTGTACGAAGTACCACGCCGCTGCCGCCACGCCCCACGGGAGCGCGAACTGGCGCATGGTCATCAGCGCGTCGAGGACGCGGCCCCCCGAATCCCAGCCGCCGAAGTACCGGTCGTCGGTCATCGCCTGGAAATACTTGAACGCGCCGATGCCCAGGACGAGGCCGGCAACGACCGCGACTGCGACCGCGAGACCGCGCGGCAGCCGCGGATGCTCGAGGTTGATGAGGAACGCCCCGATCAAAAGGATCAGGAGGGACGTCGTCGCGTGCATCGCGACGATCAGCAGCGCGATCTGCCACGACCCTCGCCAGCCGGTGTGCTCCGGCAGGAGCGCGTCGACGATGGTGAACGACGACGCGGCGAGCATGATGGCCGCGATCATGCCGAACAGGCGCCAGGTGACCCCGCGCAGCCACCACGGCTCGCTGCGCAACGCGCGAACGAAGTGCCACCGCACGGTGTCCGCCCGGCGACCCGGCAACTCGTCCTGCGCTCGCGTCATGGCACGCACCCCTCGTCCCGGATGCCGCTGCCGGAAAATTATTGCACAGGGTGACTCCGCGCAATCCCGGATTGACGCCTGCTTTTGACGGGTTCGTCGGATCGCGATCCGTCGACGCCGATGCTGCGCTAGCGTGCCCGGGTGTCATTGCGCGCCCGCGGGGACCGTGGAAGCCGATGCCAGAGCCTGCGCGCTCCGGGCGGCGCGCCCAACCAGGGAGGCATCGCGATGAGACGTTCGTCATTATGGCGCGTGCTGGGCGCCGCAGCGCTGGGCTGCGCCCTGTCTTCGGCGGCGCAGGGCGCCGGGGATCCCGTTCGCGGGAGCACGCTCTATCACTCCACCTACGGCTGCACCGACTGCCACAGCGCGAACCCGGGTCCCGCGGACGTCGTCGCTGGCGCCGCGACCGTCGATGGCCTGGCGGCCGCACTGCACAACGTTCCCGAAATGCGCACCCGCTTCCAGTCGACCCTCGCCCAGAACACGGTCGATCAGGCCGACATCGCTGCGTACATCGCCTCGGTCACGGGGGGTGGCTCCGCGGCGGCGAACTACGAGGGACTGTGGTGGGCGGCGCCGGCGGGGAGCGAATCGGGGTGGGGGATCAACTTCGCCCACCAGGGCGACGTGATCTTCGCCACCTGGTTCACCTACGACGCGACCGGCAAGGCGTGGTGGCTGTCGATGACGGCGCTGAAGACGGCGC
>JBLMVY010000264.1:0-14561 GCA_050256935.1 Candidatus Levyibacteriota bacterium
CCAGGGTCCTGGAGCGGAACACCTCGGCGCAGGACCACAGGTAGCTGCGCCACCTGCGACGGAACGCCTCGTCGAAGCGCGCCGGATCGAGGGCGTGGATCGCGTCCCAGTTGCGGTCGAATCGCTGCGCCCAGCAGTCGAGGGTCAGCGCGTAATGGCGGCGCAGGTTCTCGACATCGAGGACCTCCAGGCCGCAACGCTCCATCCAGTCCAGCGCCTGCGCCAGGCTGGGGATCCATCCGCCCGGGAAGATGTACTTGCGGATGAACAGCTCGGTGTCACGGACGCCGACGTGGCCGATGAAGTGGATCACGCCGAGTCCCCCGGGCTTCAGCGCCCCGGCGTGCGCGCGGATCACCTCGGGCAACTGACCGCGGCCCGCGTGTTCCAGGGAGCCGATCGACAGCAGCTTGTCGTATTGACCGGGGATCTGCCGGAAATCGCCTTCGACGACCTTGATCCGGTCTGCCAGCCGGCGCCGCGCAAGCTCTGCATGGAGCTCGCTCACCTGCTCGGTCGTCGTGTTGATGCCGGTGCAAAGCGCGCCGTAGTTCTCGCAGGCATGGATGAGCAGCCCGCCCCAGCCGCAGCCGATGTCGACCAGGGTCTCGCCCGCCGCGAGCTGCACCTTGCGGCAGACGTGATCCATCTTGTTCCTCTGCGCCTGCTCGAGCGTGATCGTCCCCTCCGACCAGTAGGCACAGGTGTACATCATCGCCGGCAAATCGAGCCAGCAGCGGTAGAAAGCCTCGCCCAGTCCGTAGTGGCAGCGCGCGTTGGCCTTGGCCTGCCTGATCGAGCGGTTGGAGTGCCGGAATTCGTGCCAGCGGTTGCGCAGCCCCGTCAGGACGTTCGGCACCCGGTCGTAGCCGCTGTCGAAGCCGGCGCGGAAGGCGAGTGCCAAGTCGCCGTCGATGTCGACATCGCCGGCGATGTACGACTCCAGCAGGCCCACGTAGCCGTAGGCGAGCGTACGCAGCTGAGCGCCGCGGGTCCTGAAGGTGACGGTGAAGGCGGGCCGCTGGCCGCCGTTTTCGACCACGGTCTCGTCTGCCAGGACGACCCGGAAGGGAATCTTCGTCGCGGCGGCGACCGCGGCCAGCTTGCGCCCGAGGACACTGCGGGGAAGGTCATGCGGGAGCATCGAAGTTATGCCATGATTCGCGGCTTCCGGATGCGGGGCCGAAGATCGATCGATTGCATCTTCACAACGCTCGGGCTCGACCGAGCTCACAAAGGGGGAACTGACTCATGATCAGCAGCAGGCTGCGGGCTCGGCGGAGCCCATTTCTCGTTCTTGCGGGCCTTGCTTGCGCGCTTGTCGCCGCACCCGCCTTGGGTGCAGGCAAGCCCGCGACGTACGAAGGGAAGGCGGTACGCATCGGCCACGGCGCGGCGCACACCGTGGTTCGCACCGATGCCGGCGGCAAGGCCACGTCGATCGGGGTGGTCTTCACACCGGGGATGCTCGAGGGCCTGCCCACGGCGGCCAAGGGCGCGGACCCTGACTTCCCCTACTTCCTGCCGATGCCGGCCAAGGGCCCGAAGACGGTCGTCGAGCACGTCGTCGTCAACTGGGAGTCCACGGGGCATCCGCCCGCGCACGTCTACGACGCGCCGCATTTCGATTTCCATTTCTACCTGGTGAACCGTGCGGAGGTGGCGAAGGTCAGTTTCAAGGACGAGAACGAATCGGGCTCCCCGGCGCAGCAGCCGCCCGCGGAGCTGATGCCGGTCGGCTACATCCTGCCACCGGGCACGGCCGTGCCCCAGATGGGTGTGCACGCGATCGATCCGGCATCGCCGGAATTCCACGGCAAGCCGTTCACCGCGACCTTCATCTACGGCTTCTACGACAAGCGGCAGACCTTCGTCGAGCCGATGGCGTCGCTGGCATTCCTCCTGTCGGAGCCGTCGTTCTCCGCCCCGGTGGCGCGGCCCGCCGCCTACACCAAGCCGGGCGCCTATCCTTCCGCCTACAGCGTCAAGTACGACGCGGCTCACAAGGTCTACGAGGTGGCGCTGGAGGATCTGAAGTAGCGCGGCGTTCCGCTTGCCGGTGCGGCGGTCGGCAACGCCGCCGCCCCGCCGCGCCGGCCCTTCAGGCCTTCAGCCCGGTGATGTTGAACACCGGAACCGGGTGCACGATGCCCTTGAACGCGATGTCGCCCAGCGGCTCGGCGTGCACCGCGTCCTCGATCCGACTCAGGGTCTTGCGGTTGGTCAGGATCTGCCCGCCCCTGGCCTCGCCGCAAAGCCGGGCGGCGAGGTTCGTCACGCTGCCGATGCACGAGTACTCCCAGCGCCCCTCGAAGCCGATGGCCCCGAGCGTCGCGTAACCCTGCGCGATGCCGATCCCGAGGTCGAGATCGTAGCCGCGCCTCTTCCAGGCCGCGCGCAGCGGCACGAAACTCTCCTGCATGCCGAGCGCCATGTTGACGGCGTTCGCAATGGGATTGTCGAGCGGTATCGGATCGTTGAAGACGATCATGATGCCGTCGCCGGCGAAGTGCTCCAGCGTGCCTTCATGGCGCATGATCAGCTGTCCCATCGCGCGGTGGTACTCGGCGAGCACCCCCATCACCTCCTCCGGCTCGGAGCTGTCGGTGAACGCGGTGAAGCCGCGCATGTCGAGGAAGGCGACCACGACTTCGCGCCGATGGGTCTTCAGCAGGTCCTCGCCGCCGCCGTTGACGATGGTCTCGGCGAGCTGCGGTGAAAAGAAGCTCTTGAGGCGACCCAGCCGGTCGAGCTGCGAGACCTGCTCCTGCACGCGGCGCTCGAGTTCGCTGTTCCACTCGGCGAGCTGCGCGGCCTGCGATCGTACCTCGTCGCGCAGCGCCTTCTTCTCCAGGCTCGCCGCAACCCGCGCCCGCAGCAGCGTCGCGTCGAAGGGCTTGGGCAGGTAATCCTCGGCGCCGAGCTCGATGCACCGCACGACGCTCGCCATCTCGTCGACCGCCGAGATCATGATGACCGGCAGGTCGCGCAGCCCGGCATCGGCCTTCATCTGCTCGAGCACCTGGTAGCCGTTCATCTGCGGCATCATGATGTCGAGCAGGACCAGGTCGAACTTGCGCGCCCGCAGGAGATCGAGCGCCTGCAGGCCGTCGTGGGCCATCGTCAGGTTCGCGTACCCCTCGCGGGCGAGCCTGCGCTCCAGCGTGTAGCGGTTGCCCTCGTCGTCGTCGACGACGAGGAGCGCGGCGTCGTGGCTCACGGCGCGCGACCCTCCGGAGTCAGGGCGCGGATCTTCCCGAGGAGTCGCGGCAGGTCGACCGGCTTGGTCTCGAAATCGTCGCAGCCGGCGGCAAGGGCCTTCTCGCGGTCACCCGCCATCGCATTGGCGCTGAGCGCGATCACCGGAATGCGCCCGGTCTCGGGCGCGGCCTTGATCCGCCGCGTCGCCTCCCATCCGTCGAGCACCGGGAGGCTCAGGTCCATCACGATCAGGCCTGGACGCTCGGCGCCGGCCTTGGCCACGCCCTCGGCTCCATCGCGCGCGATGATCACCTCGAAGCCGGCCCGCTTGAGCCGATTCTCCAGGACGTAGACGTTGTCGTCGTTGTCCTCGACGTACAGGATCTTCATGGCGGTCTCCCCGCGGGGTTGGCATGCCGGCCGCGCCTGACGAATCCCGCCAGCGCGAGTGCGACCTCCTCGAGCAGCTTGTCCCGGCTGCTCTTGTGGAGGATGCGTTCGACGCCGACGTTGAGCCGCGCGCGATCCTCGGCCGTCAGGTCCTTGGCGGTCACCACCAGGACCGGGATGTCGCGCCACTCGGCACGCCGGCGGATGCCGTCGAGGAACTCGAAGCCGTCCATCTCCGGCATCATGAGGTCGAGCACGATGACATCGGGACGGATGTCGGCAAGCCGGGCCATCGCCAGGCGTCCGTTCGCCGCCTCGGTGACCTGCCATCCGTCCTGCTCGAGGGCGAGGCGCATTGCGCGGCGCAGCAGGTCGTCGTCGTCGACCAGGAGCGCGTGGCGGCCGACGGTGCCGGCGATGCTGCGCAGCACGCCGACGAGGCGATCGCGGTCGATCGGCTTGACCATGTAGTCGGTGGCGCCCAGCGAGTAGCCGCGGCTGCGCTCGTCGACGATGGTCACGAGGATCACCGGTATGTCCGCGAGCGCCGGGTCGCCCTTGATTGCCGCCAGCACGGTCCAGCCATCCACGTCGGGCATCATGACGTCGAGCGTGATCGCCGCAGGCTGAATTTCCCGCGCCAGGCGCAGTCCGTCAAGCCCGCTGCCGGCGGTGACGACCGAGAACCCCTCGCGGACCAGGTAGCGCTCCAGGATCTCGCGCACCGTCGGGTCGTCGTCCACGACCAGGATCGTGGGCGATGCCGCCTGCAGGTTGGCCGGCGGCGAGGCCCCGGACTCGCGAGGCACGGTCGCCGTTTCCGACGCGGCCTCGATTGCCGGGAGGCGAATCGTGAACGTCGAGCCCCGGCCCGGCTCGCTTTCGACGGTGATGTCGCCGCCCATCATCTGGCAAAGCCGGCGACTGATGGCAAGCCCGAGCCCGGTGCCGCCGTACTTGCGCGTGGTCGAGGCATCGGCCTGCACGAATTCCTGGAACAGCCGGCCCATCTGCTCGCGCGTCAGGCCGATCCCGGTGTCGGCGACCGCCATCGTCACCCACGCTCGACCCTCCTCGGTCACCCGCCGCACCCGGATCGTCACCGTCCCGTTCTCGGTGAACTTGGTCGCATTGCTGGCGAGGTTCAGCAGCGCCTGCCGGATCCGCGTCTGGTCGCCGCGCATCGAGCCGGTGTCGGCCGGGCAATCGACCACTACCCGATTGCGGTTCTTCGCCACCAAGGTGCCCAGGGTCGTGACGACATCCGCGATCAGCGGAGCGATGGCGAAAGACTCGACGTGGAGCTCCATCTTTCCGGCCTCGATCTTGGACAGGTCGAGGATGTCGTTGATCAGCGCCAGCAGGTGGCGTGCGGCGCGCAGCACCCGCTCCAGGGGCTCGATCTCGGCCTCCCGCCGGAAGTCGCGGGCATCCTCGTGCAGCATCTCGGTGACGCCGATGATGGCGTTCAGCGGCGTGCGCAGCTCGTGCGACATGTTGGCGAGGAACTGCGACTTCAACTGGCTCGCGACCTCGAGCTGCCTGCTCTTGTCCGCGAGATCGCGGAACAGCCGCGCGTTCTGGATCGCCAGGGCCGACTGGGCCGCGAACGTCCTGAGGAGCTCGACCACCTCCGGCGCGAAGGGCCCCGGCGCCTTCCGCATCACGGCCAGGGCGCCGATGACCTGCTCCTCGCGCAGCAGCGGGACCACCAGCAGGGCCCGATAGCCGGCCCCGATCAGGGCTTCGCGCAGTCGCGTCGCGTAGCCGCCATCGCGAATGTCGGAAACCTGCGTCGGCTCGCCGGTCTGCACGCTGCGGCCGACCGCGCCCTCGCCCTTTCGCAGCGGCGTCGCGTGCAGCGCCGCGAGCAGCGGCGCATCGACGTTCTCCGCTGCGCGCAGCCGGATCTCCTCGGCCCGCTCGTCGTATTCGTACATCGCGCCGCTGTCGAGGCCCGTCAGCTGCGCCGCCCGGGAGACGATCGTCTTGAACACGGTCTCCATGTCGAGCGACGAGCTGATCGCCCGCCCGACCTCGCCCAGGGCGGTGAGCTGCTTGACCGAGGTCGTGAGCTGGTCGTTCAGGCGTCCGAGCTCGGACACGGCGCGGCGCTGCTCCGCGTCCAGGCGATGGAGCTCACGGCTCATGTGATTGAGGCTGCTGCCCAGCGCGCCGAACTCGTCGCGGTTGGGCACCGAGATGGTGTGGCCGAAATTGCCCGCGGCGACGTGACCCAGGAACTTCTGCGCTTCGCGCACCGGGAGGATGAAAGACCACGAGATGACGAAGCCGCAGAGCCAGGCCAGGAGCATCGCGGTCACCGCGAAGACCGTGGTCAGGATCAGCGAGGTGCGGTTGGCCGCATTGACATTGTCGCGAAGCCGGGCCATTCGGACCTGCTCGGCTTCCACGAGCTGTCCGACGCGCATCGTGATGTCGTCGTCGAGGCGCTCCAGGCGGTTGAGCAGCGCGCCGGTCACGGCGCCGAGCTTGCCGTCGCGTATCGCATTCGCCATGTCGGCGACGGTGGCCATGGCATCGTCCTGCGAGGCGCGGATCTTCTCGATGAGGCCGTGCTGCTCGGCGGTCGCCTCGGCCTCGAGGCTCGCCAGGGTACTGTTGAAGCGGTTGTTCTCGCGCAGCACGCGCGCGATCGCGGCTTCCTTCTGCGAGAGCAGCGCCAGCGCGGTGAAGTGCATCTGGCGTGCGAGCGAATACTCGACCTGCTGGGCCGTGTTGACCCGCTCGTGCGCCTGGTCGAGCAGGCGGCTCTGCCGCGTCGTGCTCACCTGCGCCAGCAGGCTCGCCACCGCCATGATGATGAACAGCAGCGTGACGATCAGGAAGCCGGCAAGAAGCTTCGTGTGGACGGAGGCGCGAATGGCCGCCACCCGCCGCACCAGGGCGCCGAGCGGGAACCGGTCGACAAACTGCGCAGCGAGTTGCTCGAGCTTGATTTTTTCCGCCCGGCTGACGGTGGCTCGTCGACCCAGAATAGCACTTTGTCCGCTGTCGTCCCATCGCCCGGTCCCGGGGCGAAAACCTCCGCTTTACCCCTTCGCACCCTTGCGCTAGAGTGAAACGCGCGCCGCGACGAGGAAATCGGGAAATGGTGACGGGTCGCCACCGAGGAGTCGACGAAGGGACGACAGGACCGCTGCAACGCGGACGGATGGCGTGCTGCCTCGCCGCACTCGTCGCCGGCATCCTCCTCCTGCCTGGGCAGGGCGTCGCGGGCGTCATCAAGGGCAAGGTCGTTCTCGCCGGCGCCGCGCCGCCGCCGAGGAAGATCGACGTCACGATCGACCAGTACGTATGCGGCAACGAGAAGGACGCAGCGGACCTCGTGCTGTCGCCCCGGAAGGAGATCGGGAATGCCGTCGTGTGGCTGGAGAATCCGCCGCCCGGCGCCGCCTGGCCCGCGCGGGCCGGCAAGGTGGAAATGGACCAGAAGGCCTGCGTCTACGTGCCGCGCGTCGTCCTGGTCCCTGCAGGCGGGACGGTGGATTTCCTCAACAGCGACCGCCTGCTGCACAACATCCATGCCGAGCCGAAGGAGAACGTCTCGTTCAACCGCACGCAACCCAAGAACCGCACGATCTCGGTCACGTTCGCCAAGCCCGAGATCATCAAGATCACCTGCGACCTGCACTCCTGGATGGAGGCCTGGGTCGTCGTGGCGGCGCACCCCTACTACGCGATCACCGGTACGGATGGACAGTTCGAGTTCGCCAATCTCCCGCCGGGCACCTACCGGCTGAAGGTATGGCAGGAGCGCCTGGGGACGACCTCGGCGCAGGTCACCGTCGGCGACCAGCAGCCCGCGCTGGTCACCGTCCAGATGAATGCACCCTGACGCCGGGCGCGTCAGGGAAGGACTTCGATCTTCTTCGAGGTTTCCCAGGCGGCGGAATGGTTGGGCTCGGCGAGCGCCCGCAGCATGCCGCCCTCGTCGAGCGCGATCGTGAACGTCACCGTCGGCGCCGAATAGACGGGATGCAGATACACACGCTCGATCTCCACCGTGTCCTTGTAGAGCGCGATGTAACGGATCGAATGCTCGGACAGCGACGGATGCTGCCCCCCGGCGCCGACGCTGATGGTGACATTGAACCACTCGCCGCGCCTGACGGAGTCGGGCGCGACCAGCTTCGGAGAGTGCTTGGCGTCGTAGGTCGTATGCATCTGACGGTATTCGGGCGTGAACTGCTCCGCCTGCTCGCCCGCAGCTTGCGCTCGGGTGACGCCCGGGCCAAAGCAGAGGAACATCGCCGCCGAAACCGCGTATGGTGAAATTCGAAGCGCGTTTGTCATCGTTGTACCCTTCCTTCGTCGATCAAGGTTCGGGCAGGGCCTCCGGGGCGAGGGCCGTGATGTCGCGTGGGCGAAAGGAGCCTGCATTCACGCGATGCTGAGTATTGGGGGTTCGGCCGTGCCCGTCAACGCTCGACGGCGGGCGCTCCTACGCTGCGCTATCGCCGGGTGTTCCGTTCTCGCCGGGTGCGCGGCGGCCCCCTCCTTCCCGCCAGCCGCCCCGACCACCGGCCGGCGCGCCGCACCGGTCGAGCGCGAGTTCGCGCCTTCCGACGTGGCGAAATCGGACATCGACATCGCGCTCGAGGTGCCCGCGCAGGAATGCCTCGCCTCGGCCCGCCTGCTGATGGAGAAGCTCTATCGCCGCAACCCACGCGAGTGGCACAAGGGCGGCGATCGCGGCATGCGGGCGGCGGTGGCGCGGGCGTTCAACACGCAGGCGCAGTTCCGCTTCGCCGAACTCGGCGAGCGGCGCGGGACGCAGGCGATCCTGCTCGGGCTGGCGCCCGGCTATGCCGGAGACCGGGTCTTCGCCTTCGGCGTCGGCCTCGCGAGCATGGTGTTCCTCTCGCACAACGAGAAGACGCAGTTCTACGTCACCGACACCCTCGATCCGCAGAAGCTCTACAACTGCGCCCGCAACATCGAGATCGCCGCCTGGAAGCTCGCCAGCGCCCGCGATGAACGCGGTCGGCCGCTGCTGCTGTCCAACGAGATGGGCAATGGCGCGCCGAACCTGTCGTTCGAGCGCGAGTTCGGCAAGATGATCGCCTACCAGGACCTGATGGCACGCATCGCCGCCCAGCGCACGAACCGGATCATCCGCACGGTCGTCCTGAACGTCGCGACGGCGGTGTTCCTGCCGATCTGATCCTCGACGCGACGCGGCGATGGCGCACGCAGCCTCAGAGGCGCGTCTCCGCCGACTGCGCCAGGCCGTCGATCGCGGCTTCCGTCGCCTCTGCGCCCGCGCCCGGTGCAGCGCAGGCCAGGACTGCGGCACAGACGTCGGCCCAGTGCCGGGTCCCGGCGTCCACGGCCGCCGCCAGCGCGGATCCGCGATCGCCGTCGCGCCAGGCGGCGTAGGCGGCGACGATCCGCGGATAAAGCTCGCGGCGCATGCCGTCGAGATTGGCAAACCAGAAGTGGATCGACGCCGGGTCGTCTCGCGCGAGCAGCGCCGGAAGCGTGACCAGGCAGTCGGCCAGATGATCGCGGACCGCGCGGACGAACAGCTCGGGGCGACGTTGGCCGAGGCGGCCGAGCAAGCTCTCCCAGCGCGGACCGAGGCGCCGCCCGGCTTCGTGCTCGCCCTGCTCGTGCAGGATCAGCGTCTCGGCTTCCGCATCGGCCATTCGCTGCAGCGCAGCCGACGGGTCGTCGGCGTAGCCGTGCGCTGCGAGCGCCGCGGCCAGCGCACCCTGCGCCCGACGGCCCGACCAGGCGTCCGCCTTCTCCCACAGCACGCGTTGCAGCGATTCGAGGCGCACGTAGATGGTGCCTGCACGCGACGCCGCGGGCGCCGGCGCGAGGTCGCGCGCATGCTCGCGCGCGGACACCAGGACGCTGAGGTCGCCGCGCCGCTCGTGGCGGGTCAGGGTTCCGAGGAAGAACTGCGGCTTGCCGAAGCGGCCGACCCCGGCGCCATAGACGAGGGCGTGCGGCGCCAGCGCGGCGTTCACGGCCGAAGCGTCGAAAGGATCGATCTCGCTTCCGGCGAGCGGCAGCGGCCGGTAATCCGCGGATTCCAGCGACGACCACAGCGCTTCGCGACCGGCGAGCCAGGCGCCGACTTCCGCGCGCGGCAACGGGGCGGTCAGCGGAATGCCCCGCTCCCAGCGGTAGAGCTCGCGCATTTCCATCAGGTAGGTGCACAAGGTCATGCTGCGTGCGTGGCGAGCATCGCTGACATGGCAGTTCGCCTGGACCGCCTGCACCAGGCGGTCGAATTCCGCCGGGGCGAGCGCCGTCGCGCTCATCGCGGCGCTCCGGCGCGGCGGCGGTTCTGCCAGGCGACGATCGACGCGACGATCTCCGGCCAGGGGAGATCGGAGAGGCTGCCGTGCCGGGACTGCGCCGCCGCGAGGGCGCGGTGCACGTCGGTGTCGCCGCCGACGGCGAGGATGGCCTTGAGCCCGCCGCACTGCAGCTTCATCGCCACGGCATGCGGCAGCGGCGCGTCGGGGGCGAGCTTGAGCGCGAAGGCGCTGCGCTCGCGCAGCAGCGCCGCGACGGTGGCGCAGTTGATGCGGGCGGTCGGCGAAGCGCAGCCGACCGCCTCGCGCTCGGCCAGCGCGTGGCGCAATGCCAGCTCGCAGGCCGCGCAACGCGCGAGCATCGCCTTCTCGAAGACGCAGGGTTGCGGGGCTGCGGCGCTGCGCGCCGCGCGATACGCGGCTTCGTCCATGCTGCGGCTCGCCGGCTCCCCGTCACTCGTCGCCGACCACGCCCGGAGTCGGCTCGCGGACCTGCGTCAGCAGGTTCTCGGCGTCGTTCTCGGATGCCGCGAAGATCACCTTGATCGTGCAATCGGCCGGGCGACCTGGATCGGCGCGCAGCGCCTTGGCGCGCGCCGAGGCTGCGGCGAAGGCCGGCAGGACGTCCACGCGCTCGAGGCGGCGGAACGGGAATACGCGATAGATGAAATAGGGCACGGTCCCCTCGAAGTCGGCGCCAGCCGGTTTCAGTCCACGTAGCGCCGCAGCGCGCGTCTGCGCCCCGGCTTGCTCTTCTGGATCACCACGCCGCGGATCGGCGCCAGGTCCGCGAGGTCCACCGGGGGGTAGGCGGGATTGAGCGCGGTCAGCCGCCAGGCGCCACCGGCGCGCGTGAGCTGGCGCAACGTCCACTCGCCCTCGACCTGCGCGATGACGTACGAGCCGTCGGTGGCGAGCCCCTCCGGCTCGACCACGATCACCTCGCCCTCGACGAACTCGGGCGCCATGCTGTCTCCGAGCACCATCAGGGCGAACGGCTCGGCGCCGCTGCAGTCGCCGCCCTCGGCGTGTTGCGGATGGATCGGAACGACCTTGCGCTCGCTCATCGCGTCTCCGGGGCTTCAGACCACGCTGACGCGAAGATGCGCGTCCGCCACGCCCGCTTCGCGAAGCGCGGTCGCCGTCGCCGCGACGAACGTCTCCGGGCCGGCGACATAGACGTCGCGGTCGGCGAGCGGCAGGTCATTCGCCAGCGCCCCGACCAGGCGCCGGGCCCCCTGCACCGGATCGCGGTCGGCGTACGCCGCATAGCGAAACCCGTCGAACGCAGCCGCCCAGGCACGGCACTGGTTGGCGAGATAGTGGCGGTCGGGGCGGGTGGCGAGCCAGTCGAGCGATATCGCCTCGGCCTCCTCGCCCGCCATCGCGTGCTCGATCAGGCTCTTCACGGGCGCGAAGCCGGTGTCGCAGGCGATGAACGCCAGCGGCCGTCCGGTCTGGGCAAGCACGAAATCGCCGGCCGGCCCCCACAGCCGCAGCGTATCGCCCGCCCTCACCGCGCCGCTGAAGAACATCTCGCCCAGCGGATCCTGCTCGTCGCGCGCGACGTGGAAGTGCAGGTTGCGATCGTCGCAGGGGCAGCTCGCGATCGGATAGGCGCGATGGGCATCGACGCCCTCCGCGCTGCCGTACAGCGTCACGCTCTGCCCGGCGAGAAAGCGCAGGCGGTTCGAACGCGGGGTCTGCACGTGCACGAGCAGCGTGTCGCCGGCCAGCACCTGCACCTGGCGCACGCGCACCTCGATCTCCTGCTCGGGGATCTCGCCCGGGCCGCCCGCCTCAAGCGTCTCGATGACGATGTCGCCCGAGGCGGCGGAGTGCGCGCACAGCAGCGTGTAACCCTGCTGCCGCTCGGCTTCGGAGAGCCGGTAGTCGAAAGGCGCCACCTTGGTCACCGCGCCCGAGACCACGCGCGCCTTGCACAGGCCGCAGGTGCCGTTGCCGCAGCCGTAGGGAAGATTGAGCCCTGCCTTGAGGCCCGCCTGCAGCAGGGTGTCGCGGCCGTCGACGAAGAACTCGTGGCCGCTCGGGCGGACCTTCACGTGGGCCGAAACCACGTTCAGCATGTCGTCCATGATCGCGAGGGCGCCGGCCGCTTCCGTCGCGAGGACCTCAGCGAGGCCCCGCGACAGCGCGGCGCGAAGCTGATCCAGGTCGGCGCGCGGCGCCGCGGCGGCCGCCCCATCGAGCCGCGCCTGCAGGTCGACGACCAGCTCGTGATAGCGGGAAAGGTGGCGCTGGGCATCGACCAGCTCGCGGCTTTGCGCAAACAGCCGCTGCGCCAGCACCTCCTGCGACGGGAGCACGCGTTCCTGCACGCGGCGCCCGAACGCCTCCTCCTTGAGCCGCGCGACGCGCTCGAACGCGCCCGAGGCCTCGAGGCTGAAGTCCGGATAGAGCCGGAGCAAGCCCTCGATCGACACCAGTCCGTCGTTCGACGGCAGCGACCCTTCGCGCACCTGGCGCTGCAGCGTCCCGCGCGACACCCCGATCAGGCGCGCGGCGCGAGAGAGCGTCAGCCACTGCGTCATCGTCCGCCCTCGTCGGGGTTGCAGGGATTCGGGGGCCGCTCGCCATCGACGCTCAGGTCCCCCGGATTCGATCGCGATAGCGGGCCCGATAGAGCAGCCGCGGCCGGTCCGGGTCGTCGGTGAACCCGGTGCGATCGTGCAGGACATTGTTGCACAGGATGCCCATGCCGGGCGCGAGCGTCACGCGGTGCATGTGCGGCGAATCGGCGGCGAGCACGCTCTCGAGTGCCGCCACCGCGGCGAGCACCGCCGGGTCCCGCTTCCATTCGATGCTGCGCGTGCGCGCGGTATAGCGCATGTGCAGCGCGCCGCTGGCGGCGTCCACCGAGAACACGGGGCCGGTCTGCGCCGCACGGGCCACGCGGTCGTCGTCGAGGCGCGCCGGTACGGTCATCGCGTCGGGCAGCATCAACGCGCGCACGTGCGCCGGGTCGGCGTCGCGCAGCATCAGGTACGCGAGCTCGTGATCGAGCAGGCGGTTGGTTCCGCCCTCGCCGGCGCGCGACACGCAATGCAGCAGCATGGCGCGGATCTCGCGCCCCGGCGGGTTGTAGTAGCCGTCGGTGTGCCAGCGGATCGGGCGGTTGGTGTAGGGGATGAACTCGCCGCGTCCGGCCGCGGCGGCGTCGGCGACCGTGACCTGGCTCACGCCGTCGTCGTCGGCCAGCAGGTTGCGGTCGAGCTGCAGGAGGCCGAAGCGCGCGCCCAGCCGCCGCGGAATGTCCTTGTCGGCGTCGGTGCGCGCGCTGGCGTAGATCACCATGTTCGCGGCCCGGCAGCGCGCGAGCATCATCGCGTGCTCGGCGTCGGTGATCGCCGCAGGGTCGCCGATCTCGACGGTCAGCGCCGCGACATCGGCCGGGGCGCGGGCGAGCTTGTCCTCGCGCCAGCGCCGGTAGCCGGCTTCGTTGTCCGGATCGAAGGGGCTTCGTACCCGCACCGGATCGATCAGCGCGACGGGCACGACGCCTCCCGGTCGCTGGATGGGTCCCGGCCGCGGCCGCGAAAGGGCTCGCCGCTCATTCGCCCATCCCGACGCTGCTGCGCATCGGCCGCGGGGTGGTGTCGAGCAGGCTCGCCATCGCCTTCTGCAGCGTCTCGACCGCCTCGGGCGCCTCGCAGTCGATCATCTGCGGCACCGCCCAGGTCCGCTCCTGCTCCTCCATCACCTCGGCGACGCGGTGCCCGAGGCAGCGCAGGAACGTGTAGTCCGGGCCGTTCTCGTCGAATCCGCATTCGGCGTAGTCGGGCGACCGGGCATTGACCAGCGCGATGAAGCGGCGCTTGCACTCCTCGGCCGAAGCCGTCTGCAGGAGCTCCGCCTCGTTGTCGGCGAGATACTGGCCGACGCGGTTCGCGAGCGCGGTCGTGAATTCGACCCGCCACGCCTCGTCGCCGCGGCGCCAGGCGATCCGGTCCGCGCAAAGCGTCAGGAACACCAGGACTTCGGACAGGAACGCGAAATAGCGCTCGCCGGCCGGGAGCTCGAACTTCGCCTTGCGCATGTTCTTCAGCGCGTTCTGGGCGATCCTGAAGACGATGAACGCCGCGGCGCCGGCGATCTCGGTCGCACTCTTGGGCGCCTGCGGCTTGAACCAGCGGCTCTTGACGCGCATCCTCAGGGCTTGGCGATGTAGAACACGTGCTCGCCGGGACCGATCTCCTCGGTGTCGACCAGCGTGAGGCCGGTGGCGCGGGTCCAGTCGGCCACGTCGGCGACGACGCCCGGGCAGTTGCTGATGAGCTTCAGCGTCTCGCCGGCGCCCATGCCGTTCAGGAGCTTCTTGGCCTCGACGATCGGGCCCGGGCAGACGCTGCCCCGCAGGTCGAGCGTCGCGCTCGCGCTGCGCCGCTGCGAGCGGCCGCGCTGGATGTAGTACGCGTGGCTGCCATCGGGCATGCGCTCGATGCGCGCGATGTGGTTGTCGGTGTACTTGACCCACGCGAACAGGTCGTCCTGCGTGCCCGGGCAATCCGAGAGCAGCATCAGCACTTCGCCCGTCTTCATGTCGTCGACGAGCTTCTTCGCGCCGAGCAGCGGCGCGGGGCAGCTCGTGCCCCGCATGTCCAGCGTCACGTTCGGACGCGAGCTCGAGGTGTCGGTCATGCGCGTGCTCCTGCCGGG
>JBLMVY010000265.1:0-5127 GCA_050256935.1 Candidatus Levyibacteriota bacterium
ACCGCGAACAGGGCCAGCCCGCCGACGACCACTCGCGAAGCCTCGGTCCGGTCGGTGAGCCGGCCGCCGGCCGAGATGGCGATCGCGAGCGCGATCCCGGGGGGCACGAGCAGGTAGCCCGCCTTGGCGGCCCCATACGCGGCGACCTGCTGGACGAAGACCGGGATCAGGTAGGTGGTCCCGAACAAGCCGATGCCGTAGGCGAACGCGACGATCGACGCCGCGGCGAGGGGGCGGTGGCGGAACAGGCGGATCGGCAGCAACGGCGTATGCGCGCGCATCTGCCAGCCGACGAAGCTTGCGCACAACGCCAGCCCGGCGAGCGCGAGTGCCAGCGCCTCGCGCGACAGGAAGCCGCTGCGGTGGCCGACCACCGGGAGGTTCAGCAACGCCCCGAGCGCGGCGACGAGCAGCATCGCGCCGATCCAGTCGAAGCGCTTGCGGATCCGCTCCCGACGTCCCGGCAGGGCGAGCGTCCCGAGCACGAGTCCCGCAATGCAAAAGGGCACGGTGAGCAGGAAGATCGAGCGCCAGCCGAAATACTCGATCAGCGCGCCGCCGATGGCCGGCCCGACCGCGGGGGCGAGCACGATGCCGAAGCCGTAGAGGGCCATCGCCCGGCCGCGCTCGTCGACCGGGAAGATCCGAAAGAGCACGATCATCGCCAGTGGCTGCAGCACGCCGGCCGCCGCGCCCTGCAGCACGCGTGCGACGATCAGCGCCTCGATGCTCCAGCTCGAGGCGCCGAGGAGCGACGCGGCGAGGAACAGTCCGAGCGTGGCGACGAAGGTCGTCCGCTCGCCGTGGACCTCGGCGAGCCATGCGGTCGCGAGCATCGTCGCGGTGGTTGCCGCGAGGAATCCCGCCGCGACCCATTGCAGCGTGTCGTGGCCGACGTGGAATTCGGCGATGAGGGCGGGAAACGCGACATTGACGATGGTCGCCGAGAGGATGGTCGAGACGGTGCCGAGCATCACCGTGGCGACGACCAGCGGGCGCGGCGCCTCGCGTCTGCCGGCGGCGGTCATCCGGGGTGCCTCGCGGTGGGCGTTTCGCGCCGTCGCGCGCAGCGCCCGGCAAGCATCACGCGAGCGCCGGCACGCGCTTGCCGCAGAGGGCCAGCGCCGTCGAGGTCAGTGCGTCCCAGGGATCGCCGGCGCCGATGCCCTTGGCCAGCGCATCGAGACCGGCGAGCGCGTGCAGCAGCGGCTCGGTCTGCGCCGGGGTCACGCGTCGTGCCGCGCGTTCGAGGGCAGACTGGCGCTTGCCCCACACGCGGACGCTGCGCAGCGCGCTCGCCAGCGCCGTCCCCCGCCGCATCGACTCGTGGACCGTGGCCAGGGCATGCAGGTCCTCGGACAGCTGCCATACGGCAAGGGTGATCGGCTCGGCAGCTTCGCGCAACATGGACACGATGCGCAGCATCCGTGCGGCATCCCCGGCGAGCCACGCTTCCGACAGCTCGAAGACGTCGTAGCGGGCGACGTCGGCGACTGCGCCCAGCACGGCGTCCGGGTCGAGCTCGCCCTGCGGCAGCAGCAACGCGAGCTTCTCGATCTCCTGGCTTGCCGCGAGCAGGTTGCCCTCGCAGCGCTCGGCGAGGAAGGCGAGCGTCTCGGTGCCCGCGCGCTGGCCGTTGCGGGCGAGTCGCGCCGCGATCCATCCGGGAAGGGCGGCGCGGTCGATCGCCGGGACCGCGATCGTGACGCCGATGTCCGCCAGTGCGGTGAACCACGCCGAGGACTGGGTCGCGCGATCGAGACGCGGCAGCGTGATCAGCGTGACGTTGTCGGGATTGGGATTCCCGGCATAGCGCGCGAGCACCGTCGCGCCCTCGGTCCCGGGCTTTCCGGACGGTATCCGCAGGTCGATGAGCTTGCGCGAGCCGAACAGGCCGAGGTTGGCGTTGGCAGCGATGAATCCGTCCCAGCGGAAATGCGGCTCGACGACGAAGATCTCGCGCTCCTCGCAGCCGGCGCGTCTCGCGGCGGCGCGGATCGCATCGGCCGCTTCGAGGGCGGTCAGCGGCTCGTCGCCGTGGACGATGTACAGCGGCGCCAGGCGCTTCGCGAGGTGGGCCTCGAGCGCCTCGGGTCGCAGCTGCGTGGGGGCCATGGGAAACGGCGGGCGGGGGAGGTCGCCGCGGGGGCAGCGGAACTAGGCGGGCTTCCTCGCCGCCTGCAGGCGCCGTACCAGCTGCTGCACGGCGTCGGTCTGCATGTCCTTCAGCAGCCGCTGCTCCTGCGCCTGGCGGGCCAGCGCCTCGCTTTCGCTGAACGAGTAGCTGCGCCGCAGCGTGATCTCGCCGGGCGGCAGCCATTGCTCGCCGTCGGCATCGTGCAGGCGGAAGGCGATGCGCTTGGTCAGCTGGTACTCGCGCACGCCGCCGGCTCCGGTCAGCGAAAGCACTTCCTTGTCGTCGCTGACGCTCGGGATGTCGAGGACGACCTGCGCCTCCTTGGCCGACTGCACGACGCGTGCGCTGCCCGTTGCCGCGAGCGCCCGCTCGAGCTCCGCGGCGAGCGAGGGGGCTGCCGCGCCGTTGACGTAGATCGACGTGAACGTGTAGCTCGCCTCGCCCCGCAGGTGGAAACCGCAGGCGGCGAGCGCGAAGCTCAGGACGGCGGCGAGCGACAGGCGCGCGACGGCCATCGCGCGTTGCGTCCGGAGCGCTTCAGAGCACGACATTGACCAGCCGGCCGGGGACGACGACGACTTTCCTGATCGCCGCGGCATCGCCGTGGCGGGCGACTTCGGGCGCCTGCCGAGCGGCCGCTTCGATCGCGGCCGCGTCGGCGCCCGCCGGGACGACGAGCTTGCCCCGCAGCTTGCCGTTGACCTGCAGCACGAGCTCGATCTCGTCGCGCGCCAGGGCCGACGGGTCGACCTCGGGCCAGGGGGCGTCGAGCAGGTCGCGCCCGGCGGCCGCGTAGCCGAGGTCGTTCCACAGGACCCATGTCGTGTGCGGAGCGACCGGGTAGAGGACGCGCAGCACGATCGACAGGCCCTCGCGGATGAGCGCCTGCGACCCGGCCTCGTCGGCGGGCGCGGATTCGAGGGCGTTCAGCATCTTCATCCCGGCCGACACGACGGTGTTGTACTGCACGCGCTCGTAGTCGTAGTCGGCCTGCTTCAACGCGAGGTGAATCTCGCGGCGCAGGGTCTTCACGGTTTCGGATGCGGCCCGCCAGTCGAAGGCCGGCGCGGCATCGCGCGGGCCCCGGGCATGGGCGAAGTTCCACAGCCGCTTGAGGAAGCGGTGCGCGCCCTCGACGCCCGCGTCGGACCATTCGATCGTGTGCTCGGGCGGGCTCGCGAACATCACGAAAAGACGCGCCGCGTCCGCGCCGTAGCGGTCGATCATGTCCTGCGGGTCGACGCCATTGAGCTTGGACTTGGACATCGTGCCGAGCCCGTCGTACTCGACCGGCAGGCCGTCCAGCTTCGAGCGGCCGCCGGTGATCGCGCCGGTCGAGTCGCGGACGATCTCGACGTCGGAAGGCGCGATGTAGTCGATGCCCCCCTTGTCGGTGCGGCGGAAGAACGCGTGCGCCAGGACCATTCCCTGCGTCAGCAGCCGGACGAAAGGCTCGCCGTAGCCGACGAGGCCCATGTCGCGCATCACCTTGGTCCAGAAGCGCGCATAGAGCAGATGGAGGATCGCGTGGCTGATGCCGCCGATGTACTGGTCCATCGGCATCCAGTAGGCATCGCGCCCGTCGACGATCGTCGGCGCACCGGGCGACGTGTAGCGCATGAAATACCACGACGAATCCACGAAGGTGTCCATCGTGTCGGTTTCGCGGCGCGCAGGCGCGCCGCAGCGCGGGCAGTCGACGCGCAGGAAATCCTCGCGCCTGTTGAGCGGATTGCCGCTGCCGTCGGGCACGCAGTCGTCGGGCAGCACCACCGGCAGATCCTTCTCGGGGACCGGGACTTCGCCGCAGGCCCCGCAGTGGATGATGGGTATCGGCGTGCCCCAGTAGCGCTGGCGCGAGATGCCCCAGTCGCGAAGGCGCCAGGTCGTGCGCTTCTCCCCCAGGCCCAGCGCACCCAGGTCGGCGGCGATCGCATCGACGGCCTCCTGGTAGCGCAGGCCGTCGTATTTCCCCGAATTGACGCAGACGCCGGTCGTCTTGTCCTCGTACCACGCCTGCCAGCGCCCGGTGGTGAACGCCTCGTCCGCGCTCGGCTTGGCGTCGGCGCCCCTGCCCCCGCCGGTGGCGGGCGCGATCACCTGCCGGATCGGCAGGTCGTACTTCTTCGCGAAAGCGAAGTCGCGCTCGTCGTGCGCGGGCACGCCCATCACCGCGCCGTCGCCATAGCCCATCAGGACGTAGTTGCCGACCCAGACATCGACGTTCGCTCCGGTCAGCGGGTGCCTGACCGACAGACCGGTCGGCATGCCTTTCTTTTCCATCGTCGCGAGATCGGCTTCCATCACCGAACCGCGCTTGCATTCGTCGATGAACGCCGCGAGCGCGGGATTCCCCCGCGCGGCATGGGCGGCCAGCGGGTGCTCGGCGGCGACCGCGCAGAACGTGACGCCCATGATGGTGTCGGCCCGCGTGGTGAACACGTGCAGCCTGCCGTCGCCGATCGGCTTGCCGTCGTCGCCGGCGATGTCGTGCGGGAAGGCGAAGCGCACGCCTTCGCTGCGGCCGATCCAGTTGGCCTGCATCGTCTTGACGCGCTCGGGCCAGCCGGGCATCGAGTCGAGCTGGCTCAGCAGCTCCTCGGCGTACCGGGTGATCCGCAGGTAGTACATCGGGATCTCGCGCTTCTCGACCGGCGCGCCCGAGCGCCAGCCGCGCCCGTCGATCACCTGCTCGTTGGCGAGCACCGTCTGGTCGACCGGGTCCCAGTTCACCGTGCCGCTCTTCCGGTAGGCGATCCCCGATTCCAGCATCTTCAGGAACAGCCACTGGTTCCAGCGGTAGTAGGCGGGATCGCAGGTCGCGAATTCGCGCGACCAGTCGATGGCGAGCCCCATCGCCTGCAGCTGCCGCTTCATGTAGGCGATGTTGTCGTAGGTCCACTTCGCCGGGGCCTCGCGGCTCTTCATCGCCGCATTCTCGGCAGGCAGGCCGAAGGCGTCCCAGCCCATCGGCATCAGCACGTTGTACC
>JBLMVY010000266.1:0-4489 GCA_050256935.1 Candidatus Levyibacteriota bacterium
TGACGATGCCCAGCAGGTCGCGGGCGTGGTCGATCACGAACAGCGCGCGGACGCTGCGCGCGATCATCACCCGGTTCGCTTCGGCGATCGACGCGTCGGCGCCGATGGTCAGGGCGCTGACGCGGCGCAGGTCGGTCATGACCTCGGTCGCCGGCGAGTCGAGCCGCACCGGCCCGGTCGCTCCCGAAGCCGGCAGGACGTATCGTCCGCCGGCCCCCGTCAGCGAGCTTCGCAGCGGGGCGTAATCGCCGGTCGCAGGCGGCAAGGGCGATGGGACGGGACCGGGCGCCTCGGCGTGGCCGTGGCTCGCCTGGAAGAACATCAGCTGCAGGAAGTGGTCCTTGTGGCCCGGCTCATGCGCCGGGGCGTGAGACGAAGGCGACACCGCCGGCGCTGCGGGATCGACGCGCTGAACCGCTGCTTTCTTGTCCATGGACACCTCGCGGAAAGGGACATCTGCCGGAACCCGGAACTGCAATGTTAGACCCGCCGGCGGGCGATCGTTCCCGTCCGCCCGGGGCCCGCCAGGAACATCGCTCGCATTGACGCCGGACTGACAATGCGTCGCCTTCCGCCGAGGCTATGATGGACGCCGGAACGACGGATCCATTTCAACCGGACAGAACCGACAGGGGGATTTCATGCGCATTCCGAAACTCGTGATCACGCTTGCCGCCGCGGCCTTGGCCACGCCGGCCCTCGCCGCGCCCGTGCTGATGTCGGCCGACTGGGCCAAGGACGCCTGCGCGGCATGGAACGACGACCCGGTGCTGACCGGCAAGCTGGTCGAGAGCGGATGGATGAAGAACGACAAGGGACGCGGCTTCAAGGTGATGCAGGTCTACCGCAGCGACTGCGGGGACAAGCCGACCGCCGAGATGCGGATATCGCTGAAGGACGGCAAGGCGATGTGCGTCTACGGCGGTGCGGTCGAGACCGCCACCCTCGACCCGGGGGCCGACTACGTGATGAAAGCCACGACGGCGCGCTGGGCCGAAATGGGCAAGGGCGAGTACGGGCCGATGGCGGCGATGATGTTCGGGCGCCTGGGATTCGAGGGGCCGAAGCTGGAGGCAATGGGCAACATGGGCCCGTTCACCAACTTCCTGCTGCTGGTCGGCAAGGTGCAAAGCGACAGCGGCTCCTGCCCGGCGGGGTGACCCGGCGCCGCGCCTTCGGGGTCGGCGACGTCGCCGGTGCGGCCGCGACGGCGTGACCGCTGTCGGCGGCGTTTACAGGGACGACGCATCGGCATGACCAAGTCGTTGATCGGAATCGGTTGTACGCGATTTGCTTTCCCGCCTTCCCGGTGGGGACGCCGCATTCACAACAACCAACAAGAGGACCGAATGAAAATCGGGCAATTGCAACGTGCAACGATGCTCCTGGCGCTCGCACCATGGGCGGGCAGCGCTTTCGCGGCGCTGGGCTGCGCGGATGTCGAGAAGCTCCTGGCGGAGAAGGCGACGGGCGTCGTGTGCTTTCACAGCGACGATCTGCGGACGAACAACGCGGTGACGACGCCCACCGACAATTCGATCACGACCTTCGCGGACGGGGCCACGCTGCCGGGATTCCCCCTGCTTGGATTCCCCGGTTGGGGGTCGTTCTCGCCGACCAAGGACCGTGGCGTCATTTCCAACGGACCCACGCCCACGTCCACCCCGGTTCCGGGCCTCCAGGTCGAAGGCTGGTTCGCCGACGATCCCGCGGGACAGGCGCGGTTCGTCCTTCGTTTCCCCGACGACTGGAACGGCAAGCTGGTCGTCGCCGGCGCATCGGGTACGCGCAGCGAATACAACGGCGACTGGGCATGGAGCGATTACGTGCTGCCGAAGGGCTACGCCTACGCGTCGCAGAACAAGGGCGTCCTCAATTTCTACATCGCTTCGCTGAGTTCCCCGGCCCAGCCTGCCGCCGATCCGCGGGCCTGCCGCCTCAATCCCGCGTCGCAGTTCTGGGTCCACTTCTACGACAACGACCCGCAGAAGCCTTTCACCCAGTGGACGCAGTACATGCTGGAAACCGCGAGCCTCGCCAAGCGCGCGGCCAAGGCGGCGTACCACCATTTCCCGATGCGCACCTATGCGGTCGGCACCTCGAACGGGGGCTACCAGGTGCGGCGGGCGATGGAAACGGCGCCGGATCTGTTCGACGGCGGCGTCGACTGGGAAGGGACCTACATCAATCCGACCGAGAACATTCTGGTCGACCTGCCGCCGGCGATCAGGAATTTCCCGGATTACGCCGCATCCGACTACGACCCGGGCAGCACGGCCGCGCAGAACATCCTGGCGGCCGGCTATCCGCCGGACATCGTGCTGCGTGACGCGGGCGGCAGCGTGACTGCGTCGCTGTGGCGCAGCTATTACACCGAGTTCTGGGAGGTGACCGCCTGCCAGTGGCAGGAGCGCTTCGATCCCTCCTACGCAACCTACACGTCGGGTCTCGGCAACTACGACTACCTGTCGCGCCTCGATCCTTCCGTTTACGGCAGCGTCGCGGCGGTCACGACCACGGGCAAGATCAAGAAGCCCCTCATCACCGTCGCCGGCACCATGGACGCGCTGCTGCCGATCAAGCGCCAGGCGCGGGCCTACGAAGCGGCGGTCGATGCCTCGCGCAAGGGCAACGACGGGTATCGCAGGCCGCAGTACCGGCTGTACGAGGTGCAGAACGGCAACCACATCGAGGGCTACGCGAAGACCTTTTCCGAATTGCGCCTGATCCAGCCTTACGCGCAGCAGGCCTTCGACCTCCTGGTCGCCCACGTCGAAGCGAGATCCCCGCTTCCGCCGAGCCAGTGCATACCCAAGGACGGAACGATCGAGCCGAGCCCGTCGGAGCCCGGGCACTGCGTGAACCTGTACGAGCCGTAAGCGGGACCGCGGGCGGTCAGGGACCGCCCGCCACCCTCAGAACGTCTTGCTTATGCCCGCGGTGATGCTGCCGGGCAGGATCGAGACGAAGAAAGGCTCTTCGCGCCGCGTCGCGTAATACCCGAACGCGGTCCCGAGCGCCCAGCCGGCGAGGACGTCGGTCTGCCAGTGGCCCCAGGTCTTCATGCGCGCGATCCCGTCGTAGAGGGGCAGCGCCTCGAGGGCCCAGACCCACGGGTGCTCGGCGTGGTAGTTGACGATGATCGGCGTGACGAAGCTCGCCTGCAGCGTGACCTCGCCGCTGGGGAAGCTCTGGCAGCAGGTTCCCTTGAACCACCGGTTCGGGTCGTCGGTCTGGCTGGGACGCTCGCGGCCGAATGCGTACTTCGCGACCTGCGCGGCGATGCCGCTCGCGACCGACGCGTCGACCGTCTGCCACAGCGTGCGGCCGAAGGCGTCGTCGGCGCCCAGCCACAGGGCGCCGCCGGCCTCGAAGGCGATGACGCCTGCGGCGAGCGCCTTCTGGTTGCTTCGCGCCCAGATGCCCGAATCGTCGTAGCCGATCCGGTGGTCGATGCCCAGCGGCCCGCCGCCGGCCGATGCGGTCGTCGCGCAAGCCGCCAGCGCCGCGGCGGCGATCGCGGCCGCGCGCCGTGGAAACCGCGACTCGTGCATCGTTGCTTTCTCCGTTGCCCTCCGGGAGAGCCTAGTCCTTCCGCCAGGGCGGTGCAACGCCGACGGCAGTGTAGGCTTGCCCGGATGGGCAGGTTCGCGACCCGATGGCTGTTCGCGGTGGTGCTGTGGTCGGCGGTTGCACACGCCGCCGCGCCACTGCGCATTCCGGTGACGCCGATCGAGCACCTGATCGTCGTCGTGGGCGAGAACCTCGGTTTCGACAACCTGTTCGCGACCTACGAGCCTCCGGCCGGGGAATCGGTCGCGAACCTGCTCTCGCGCGGCATCGTCGACCGGGACGGCGATCCCGGGCCGAACTTCTCCGTCGCGACACAGCGCCGTGCCACCACGGCCGGGAGATACGCGGTCACGCCGCAGACCACCGGTGCGTATGCGACGCTGCCTAGGCCGGGCACGACCTACGCCACCGGATTGCCGCGCAACCAGGCCGATGTGCGCTTTCCGGACGATCTTCCGAACGGCCCGTTCCGCATCACGCGCTACGTGCCCTACACGGCGCCGGTCGGCGATCCCGTGCACCGGTTCTTCCAGATGTGGCAGCAGTTCGACGGCGGCCGCCACGACCTCGTCACCTGGGTCGCGACCACCTCGGGATTCGATGCACGCGTGCGCGGGGACCCGGCGTCGGGTACCCACCAGGGCGGCGTCGCGATGGGCTTCTACGGCATGGCCACCGGCGATGCGCCGTACCTGCGCAAGCTCGCGCTCGACTACGCGCTCGCCGACAACTACCACCAGCCGGTCATGGGCGGGACCGGCGCCAATTACCTGGCGCTGGCGACGGGCGACGCCGGCGTCTACCTCGAAGACGGGAAGCCCGCCGCGCCTGCGCCGGGCGAGATCGAGGATCCCGATCCGCTCCCCGGAAGCGCCAACTGGTATCGCCGCAGCGGCGCGTACACCCGATGCGCGGA
>JBLMVY010000267.1:0-8263 GCA_050256935.1 Candidatus Levyibacteriota bacterium
AAGCGTGAATGCGCCGCCGCCCCCGCCTGCGCGGGTCGCATCGCCGTGCATCAGCGTCTGCCGGATCGACGCGGCGACCGGCCTTTGCATCGGCTGCCAGCGCACGCTCGACGAGATCGCCGCCTGGAGCGCGCTCGACGACGCTGCGCGCCGCGAGGTCTGGGCCGCCATCACGCGCCGGCGTGCGGAGCTCGCCGCGCGCACCGATGCCGGTGACCGGCGCTGACCGCAGGCACCCATCGCGCATGCCGGCGCAGCCGAGGTTCCGATGATCGAGTGGTATTTCGATTTCGTGTCGCCGTTCTCCTACCTGCAGTGCGAGCGCCTGCAGGCTCACGCAGCGTCGATCCATCCGCGCCCGGTGCTGTTCGCTGCGATCCTCGATGCCATCGGGCAGCGGGGACCCGCCGAGATCCCGGCCAAGCGCGCGTTCACCTACCGCTTCGTCGTCTGGCAGGCGAAGGCGATGGGCATCCCGCTGCGCTTCCCGCACGCCCATCCGTTCAATCCCCTGCCGCTGCTGCGCCTCGCGCAGGCCTGCGACTGCAGGATGGAGGCGATCACCAGGATCTTCCGCTTCGTCTGGCGCGACGGCAGGCTTCCCGACCTGCCGATCGAATGGAGCGAACTCGCCCACGATCTCGGGATGCCCGATGCGGCTGCACGCATCCAGGATCCCGAGATCAAGGACGCGCTGCGCCGGGACACCGACCGGGCGATCGCCCGCGGCGTGTTCGGCGTGCCGACGCTCGCGGTCGACGGCGAGCTGTTCTGGGGCGTGGATGCCACCGACATGGCGCTCGCCTACGCGCGTGCCGGGAACCGCTTCGACGATCCGGAATACGCGCGTGTCGCGGACCTGCCCGCGGCGGCGCTGCGACCTTCCGCTACGAAACGGCGTTGACGACGATGCCGTCGGCGATCAGCGCGTCGATCGCCGACGGGGCAAGCCCCGCTTCCGCGAGAACCTCCCGTGAATGCTCGCCCTGGCGCGGGGCATGGCGCAGGACGGGCGCCGCGGGCGGATCGAGGCGAAACGGCGGTGCATAGCCGCGCGCGCCGTCCTGCGCGGTGACGACCATCCGGCGGGCGCGAAATTGCGCGTCGGCGAGCGCCTCGTCGAAGGTCAGCACCGGGCTCACGCAGCAATCGACGCCGGAAAGCCGGTCGACCCAGCCGGCGAGGGTGTCGCCCGCGAACACCGACGCGAGCTCGCCGCGCACCCGGGCTCCCTCGTCCCCGGTCGCCAACTGGCCGCCGATCAGGTCGTCGCGGCCGAGGGTCGCGCAAAGCGCTCGCCAGAATTTCGCCTCGAGCGCGCCGACGGCGAGCCAGCGCCCATCGCGGGTCTCGTAGACGCCGTAGCAGGGGACGCCGCCGGTCAAGAGATCGGTCCCGCGCGGTGCGAGGCGTCCGGTGTCCTCGAGGGCGCCCAGCGCGAAGATCTGCTGCGCGAGCACCGCATCGGCCATCGCGACGTCGATGAAGCGTCCCGTGCCGTTGCGCACCGCGCCGACGAGCGCACCGAGGATGGCGATCGCGGCGCTCGCCGCGCCGCCCAGGAGGTCGGCGATCTGCAGGTTCGACAGCGCAGGCGGACCGCCGCGCGTGCCGGTCTGGTCGAGCACGCCCGCGTACCCCAGGTAGTTGATGTCGTGGCCGGCGAGCGCGGCACGGGGGCCGGTCTGTCCGTAGCCCGACAGCGAGCAGTAGACGAGCCGCGGGTTGATCGCCTGCAGCACCGGGGCGTCGACCCCCAGCGCCGCGACGACGCCGGGGCGGAATCCCTCGACCACGACATCGGCGCCGCGCGCCAGCGCGAGGAAGGCATCGCGGCCGCGAGGGGACTTGAGGTCGATCGCCAGCGAGCGCTTGTTGCGGTTGATCGCCCGGTACCACGCGCTCACGCGCTTTCGCGCAAGCTGCGGATCCGGCGAGAGCGTTCGCGCATAGTCGCCAGGGCCGGTGTCCTCGACCTTGACGACCTCGGCGCCGAGGTCCGCGAGGTAGAGCGTGCACATCGGCCCCGGCAGCAGCCGCGTGAGGTCGAGGACGCGGATGCCGGCGAGCGGGGCGTCGGTCACGGGAAGTCGGCTTCCGGGATGGCGAGCTCGCGCTTGACCGCGCGCGCGGTCGCCAGCGCCTGCTCGAGGGTCGCGCCCAGGCAGGTCACGTGTCCCATCTTGCGCCCGCGCCGCGCGTCGCGCTTGCCGTAGAGGTGGAGCTTGGCCGCGGAATGGCCGAGCACGCGCGTCCAGTCGGGCTCGCGCGGCTCGCGCTGGCCGTCGGCGCCGAACCAGATGTCGCCGAGCAGATTGACCATCACCGCAGGCGTGTGCTGCGACGTGTCGCCAAGCGGCAGTGCGGCGAGGACCCGCGCCTGCTGCTCGAACTGCGAGGTCACGCAGGCGTCGATCGTGTAATGCCCGCTGTTGTGGGGCCGCGGCGCGATCTCGTTGACCAGGAGCCGGTCGCCGGCGGCGACGAACATCTCGACGCACAGCACGCCGCGATAGTCGAGGGCGTTCGCGACGGCAGTGGCCGTCGCGCGCGCACGCGCGGCGACGTCCGCGCCCACGCGCGCAGGGGCGATCGACACGTCGAGGATGCCGTCGCGGTGGCGATTCTCGGCCACCGGCCAGGTCGCGACTTCGCCGTTGTCGCCGCGCGCGACGACGACCGACAGCTCGCAGACGAGCTCGATCCGCTTCTCGAGCACGCAGGCGGTCCTGCCCATCGCGGCGAAGGCCGCGGCCACGTCGTCGCGCGTCGCCACGCGCGCCTGGCCCTTGCCGTCGTAGCCCATCCTTGCGCTCTTGACGATGCCGGGCAGCAGGGCGGGCTCGACGCCCGCGACGTCGGCGTCCTCGCGCAGCACCGCGAACGGCGCGACGGGGAAGCCGTTGCCGTGCAGGAAGGTCTTCTCGCTGATCCGGTCCTGCGCGATCGCGACACTCGCGGCGCCGGGGGTCACGCGCAGGTCGCGCGCCAGGAATTCGAGCGCGGCTGCCGGAACGTTCTCGAACTCGGTCGTGGCCGCGCGACACGACTCGCGCAGCGAGGCGAGGCCTTGCGGGTCCAGGTAGTCGGCGCACAGATGACGGTCGGCCACGCTGCCCGCCGGGCTCTCGTGGCCGGGGTCGAGGACGGCGACCCGGTAGCCGAGGCTTTGCGCGGCCATGCAGAACATCCGCCCCAGCTGCCCGCCACCCAGCAGCCCCAGCCACTCGCCGGGGACGATCGGCGCGCGTGGCGGAGGCTCGCGCCCCGGGCCGTGCACGTGCCCGCTCACGCCGCGGGCGGCACGTGCATCGCCCGCGCGGTGCCCGTCTGCTTCTGGCGGAACGCCGCGAGCTTCCTTGCGAGCGACGGGTCGGACGCCGCGAGCAGCGCCACCGCGAACAGCGCCGCGTTCGCCGCGCCGGCTTCGCCGATCGCGAAGGTCGCGACGGGTATGCCCTTGGGCATCTGGACGATCGACAGCAGCGAATCCTCGCCGCGCAGGTACTTCGAGGGGACGGGGACGCCCAGGACCGGAACGAGGGTCTTCGACGCCAGCATGCCCGGAAGGTGCGCGGCGCCGCCGGCGCCGGCGATGATCGCGCGCAGGCCGCGCGGTCCTGCGTCCTCGGCGTACTCGAACATGTCGTCGGGCATCCGGTGCGCCGAGACGACGCGGGCCTCGTAGGCGACGCCGAAGGCATCCAGCTGCACGGCCGCATGCCTCATCACGTCCCAATCGCTGTCGCTGCCCATGACCAGGCCGATCAGGGGCGCCGCCTTGCGCTGTGCCATGCGTGCTTCCAGTCGACGAATGTCGACGCGAATTCTAGCGCAAGCGTCGCAGGCGCAGGACATCGGCGCAAGGCGGCAGGCGCCGCTGCACGGCCGTGGTCGCAGGGCAACACCGGGACGGCCGTCCGGCGGCCCCATGCGCCGCCCATCGAAACCGCGCTGCGGCGTGGTTGTGCGACGGAGCGCGCTTGGCGACAATGGCGACGTGATCACGTCGACGTTCCGCCGCCTGGCGCGCGCATCGAGGGCGCTCGCAGCCTGCGCTCTGCTCGTCGCATCGACCGCAGCGCTCGCCCAGTCCGACGCCGATTTCCTCGCCGCCCGGTCCGCCTACGACCGCGGCAACTGGACGGCGCTCGATGCCCTCGCCCCCTCGCTCGCGGGCCATCCACTGGCTCGCTATGTCGAGTTCTGGCAGATCGACTCGCGGATCGACAGCGCGAGCGCGCAGGCGGTGCACGACTTCCTCGCGCGCTACCCGGACGGCCCCGTTGCCGATCGCCTGCGCATCGACTGGCTGAAGGCCCTGGGCAAGCGCGGCGACTGGGCGGGCTTCGCCGTCGACTATCCCCCGCCGTCGGGCGAGGACACCGAGCTCAAGTGCTACGCGATCCAGTACCGCTGGCAGCGCGACGGCGCGGGCGCGCTGATCGCCGCGAGGCCGCTGTGGTTCACCGGCAAGAGCAGCCCCGATTCGTGCCGGCCCCTGTTCGCCGCACTGATCGCCAACGGTGGGTTGACGCTCGAGGACCGGCGCGAGCGATTCCGGCTCGCCACCGCCGCCGGCAACCTGCGCCTCGCGCACGCGATCGCGGACGACCTGCCCGGCAACCGGCGGATCACCGCCGAGGAATTCGCGGCGATCGATCGCGATCCGCTGCGCGCCGTCGCCAAGGGCCGGTTCTCCCTCAAGACTCCCGCGTCGCGTGAGCTCGCGCTCTATGCGCTCGACCGCGCGGCCCAGAAGGATGCCGCCGCTGCGCGCGAAGGCTGGCTCAAGTGGCGGGGGCGCATCGACGAAGCCGATCGCAACTACGGCAATCTGCGCGTTGCCTACCATGGCGCGCGCCAGCTCGATCCGCGGGCCAACCAGTGGTTCAAGGAGGTGCGGGATCCGGGTGCGGGCAACGGGTCGCCTCGGCAGGCCCCGGGGCAGGCGCAGGGACAGCCGCCGGCCGAGGCGCAGGGCGCTTCCGACTGGCGGGCCTGGCGGGTGCGCGCGGCGCTGCGGGCGCAGGCCTGGGACGACGTGGCGAGCGCCATCGACGCGCTGCCCGCCGAAGAGCAGCAGCAACCCGCGTGGCGATACTGGCGTGCGCGGGCGCTGGCCGCGGCGAATCACACCGAGGAGGCGGGCGCCCTCTACACCGGTCTGCTCGGCGACCTCCATTACTACGGCCTGCTCGCCGCGGAGGCGATGGGCCAGGGGGCGTCGCGGCTCGCCGCGCTGAAGCGGGGCGACACCGCCATACCCGATGCCGCGGCGATCGACGCATTCGCCGCAAGGCCGGCGGTGCAGCGGGCGGTCAAGCTCGCCCAGCTCGACATGCGCGTGGAGTCGCTGCGCGAGTGGAACTGGGCGATCCGCGGACTCGACGACGACGCCCTGCTGGTGGCGGCCGAATACGCGCGCCGCGCCGGCCTCTACGACCGGGCCATCAACACCGCGGAGCGGACCGCGACGCGGTTCGATTTCGGATTGCGCTATCTCACGCCGTACCGCGCGGAATTCGGGGCGGCGGCGCGCGACCAGGGCATGGACGAGGAGCTCCTCTACGGGATCGCCCGGCAGGAATCGCGCTTCGTCGCCAACATCGTCTCCGGCGCCGGTGCGGTGGGGCTGATGCAGCTGATGCCGGGCACTGCGCGCTGGATAGCGCGGCAGCTCGCGCGCGACGATTTCAGTCCCGCGCGGATCTCGAGCGTGGACCTCAACACCCAGTTCGGCGCGTTCTATTTCAAGTACTGGCAGGACCGCCTGGAAAGCCTGCCTGCGCTCGCGGCGGCCGCTTACAATGCCGGTCCGCGGCGCGCCAAGGCCTGGCGACCGGCGTCCGGCGCGCTGGAAGGCGCGATCTGGGTCGAGACCATACCCTTCAACGAGACTCGCGATTACGTGAAGCGAGTGCTTGCTAACACGATGCTCTACACCCATGCACTCGATCGTCCGTATGTCCGATTGACCGAGCGGCTCGGCGTCGTCACGGCCGCATCGGACGATCAATCCCAACTCGCGGCGCGCGACCCGTGATTCCGGCGCACCGGAGCTGCGACGCTGCCGCGGCGACGGCCGCGAGCGCGGGGAGCGCTGGGTGAGCGGCGTCCGCCAGCGCGTGCTGGTGCTGGGCGGCAGCGGTTTCGTCGGACGCCATCTGGTCGCCAGGCTCTCGGCAGCCGGACACGAGATCGTCGTCGTCACGCGCCGTCGGGAACGTGCGCGGCATCTGCTGTTGCTGCCCACGGTGGAGGTCGTCGAGGGCGATCCCTACGATCGCACGGTGCTCGCCCGCCATGTTGCCGGGGCGAGTGCGGCCGTCAATCTGGTTGGCGTCCTGCACGAGCGCGGACGGCAAACGTTCGAGCGCGCCCACGTCGAGCTGCCGGGCTCGCTCGCCGCCGCGTGCAAGGCAGGCGGCGTCGCGCGCCTGCTGCACATGAGCGCACTGGGTGCGGGCGACGATGCGCCGAGCCGCTACCTGAAGTCCAAGGCCGCGGGCGAGGCCGCGATCGCGGCGTCGGGGCTCGCCTGGACGGTGTTCCGGCCGTCGGTGATCTTCGGCCCGGAGGACACCTTCCTCAACCTGTTCGCGAGCCTCTCGCGGCGCCTGCCCCTGATCGCGCTGGCGGGCGCGAATGCGCGCTTCCAGCCGGTGTACGTCGGCGACGTCGCCGCGTGCATGGCTGCGGCGCTCGGCGACGACGAGACGGCAGGCCAGCGTTACGACCTCTGCGGCCCCCGGGTCTACACGCTGGGAGAGCTCGTGCGCTGCGTCGGCGAGATCGTCGGCGCGAGGCGGCCGATCCTTCCCCTGGGCCCGGCGCTGTCGTCGCTGCAGGCGCGGGTGATGGAGTGGCTGCCCGGACCGCTGCTGACCCGCGACAACCTGCTGTCGATGCAGCGCGACAGCGTCTGCGACTGTCCGTTTCCTGCGCGCTTCGGCATCGCGCCGTCGTCGATCGAGGCGATCGCCCCCGCCTGGCTCGCCCCGGCTTCGCGGATCAGCCGCTTCGACGCCTACCGCGAGCAAAGCGGGCGCTGATGGCGCGGGCCCTTCCGCCGCCGGTGCGTGTCTATCGCGTCGGCGGCTCGGTGCGCGACGAGCTTCTGGGCCGCGACGCAGGCGACCGCGATTTCGTCGTCGTCGGCGCCACCCCCGAGATCATGCTGGCTGCCGGCTACACGCCGGTCGGCAGGGACTTCCCGGTGTTCCTGCATCCGTCGACGCGCGACGAGTACGCGCTGGCGCGCACCGAGCGCAAGTCGGGCCGCGGCTATCGCGGCTTCAACTTCCACGCGACGCCCGAGGTCACGCTCGAAGAGGATCTGCAGCGGCGCGACCTGACGATCAATGCGATGGCGCGCGCCGACGACGGGACGCTGATCGATCCCTACGGCGGCGAAGCCGATCTTCGCGCGGGGGTGCTGCGTCACGTCTCCCCGGCATTCGCCGAGGACCCGCTGCGGGTGCTGCGCGTCGCGCGCTTCGCCGCGCGCTTCGCGTTCCGGATCGCGCCCTCGACGATGGCCCTGATGCGCAGCATCGTCGCCGCCGGCGAGCTCTCGACGCTGGCGCAAGAGCGCGTCTGGCAGGAGCTCGCGCGCGGCCTCTGCGAGGCGCATCCGTCGCGGATGCTCGCGGCGCTCCGCCGCTGCAAGGCGTTGCGCTCGCTCCTCCCCGAGGTCGATGCCCTGTACGAGCCTGCGGGACCGGGGACGCGCGCGCGGGGCAATGCCGGAAAGCGCCTCGAGCGGGCGCTCGACAAGGCCGCCGCCGGCGGATTGCCGCTCGCGGCGCGCTACGCGATCCTTGCACAGCGCTTCCACGACGCCGCAACGCCCGCGCACGATGCGGGAGCCGCGGCTGCGGCACGCATCGCGGTCGCGCGCGCCGACGTGATGTCGCGTCGCCTGAAGGTTCCGGTCGAATGCAAGGATGCCGCGCGCCTGCTCGCGCGCTGGCTTCCGGCGCTCGCCGGGGCGCAGGACCTCACCCCGGCGCAGCTGCTCGACCTGCTGTCGTCGGTGGACGCGCTGCGCAGACCCGCGCGCCTGGACAGGCTGCTCGCTGCCGGCGCGGTCTTGTCGGCCGCGGGGGCCGGACCTGGCGGTCGGGATGGCAGAGGTGGCGGGGGCGCCGGGGGCGACAGGGGCGATAGCGGCGATAGTGGCAGGGGCGGCGGCGACGGTAGAGGCGCCGCCCATCTGCGCGGCGCACTCGAGGTGATCAGGAACGTCGACGCGGCATCG
>JBLMVY010000268.1:0-3300 GCA_050256935.1 Candidatus Levyibacteriota bacterium
CCGCGACGCGGCGGAGGATTCGCGCGCGCTCCAGCGGCGCCACCGCGCGCCAGCCGCGGAAGCCCTCGCGCGCCGCGGCGACGGCGGCGGCGACGTCGGCCTCGCCGGCCATCGCGACCTCGCCCAGCGACGCTCCGCTGCCGGGATCGAGGGTGACCGCGCTGCGCCCGCTTCGTGGCGCCTGCCATGCGCCGCCGATGTAGAGGGATCGGGGGATCGCGGCGGCGCGTTGCAGGTCGGATGCGTCCATCGGCGGCAGGCAGGTGACGGAAGGCGGGGTCAGGCGTCGAGGATCCGCCCCAGGCGCTGCGCGAGCGAGGCGCGCGGATGCGAGGCGCCGGCATCGACCGATCGCCCCGTCCCGAGGTAGCGCGCGGAGATCTGCGGGTCGTCGAGCAGGTCGTGCCCCGATCCCTCGGCCGCGATGCGTCCCGATTCGATGACGTAACCGCGATCGGCGATCGCGAGACTCTGGCGCGCGTTCTGTTCCGACAGCAGGATCGCGAGACCCTCGGCGCGCAGCCCCTTGATCAGGCGGAAGATCTCGACGACCAGCAGCGGCGACAGTCCGAGCGAGGGCTCGTCGAGCATCAGCAGGCGCGGCCTCGACATCAGGCCCCGCGCGATCGCCAGCATCTGCTGCTGGCCGCCGGACAGGTTGCCCGCGGGCGCGCCCCTGCGCTCGCGCAGCACCGGGTAGCGCGCATAGACGTCGGCGAGGCGATGGGCGATCTCGGCGTCGTCGGCGCGGCGGTGGACGAAGGCGCCGAGCGCGAGGTTGTCCTCGATCGACAGGCCCGCGAACACCTGCCGGCCCTCGGGCACCTGGGCGAGGCCCAGGCGCACCCGCTCGCTCGACGACAGGCGGTCGATGCGCTGGCCGGCGAAGCGGATCTCGCCGGACTGCACCGGAAGCAGGCCGGAGACCGCCTTCAGCAGCGTCGACTTGCCGGCGCCGTTCGCGCCGATCAGCGCGACGATCTCCCCCGCGCGGACGCTGAAGCTCGCGTCCCGGACGACGCTGCTGCTGCCGTAGCCGACGGTCAGTCCCTGCGCCTCGAGCATCAGTGCATCTCCGCGCCCTGGCCGATGTAGGCCGCAATCACGCGACCATCGCGCTGGATCTCGGCGGGGGTGCCGCGGGCGAGCACCGCGCCCGCATCGAGGACGATGACCTCGTCGGCGACCTCCATCACCAGCGACATGTTGTGCTCGACGACGACGACGGTGATGCCGTTCGCGCGGACCGCGGAGAGCAGCGCCGAAAGCTCGGCCGTCTCGCTGTCGTTGAGCCCTGCCGCGGGCTCGTCGAGCAGCAGCAGCCGCGGTCGCGCCATCAGCGCGCGGACGACCTCGAGCAGCTTCTGCGCACCCATCGGCAGCGTGGTGGCGGGGGCGGAACGGAACGCGGCGAGGCCGACGAGATCGAGCAGCGCGTCCGCGCGCGCCGTGATCCGGCGCTCCTCGTCGCGCACCGACGGCAGCCACGCCATCTGCGCCAGCGGTCCGCCGCGCAGGTGCCGGTGCGCACCGACCAGCGCGTTCTCCAGCGTGGTCATGCCGGGGAAGATGCGTGCGCTCTGGAACGTGCGCGTGAGGCCCAGGCCGGCGATGCGCTCGGGCGGCAGACCCGCGATCGATTCCCCGTGGAACAGGACGTCCCCGGCGTCGGGGCGGTACAGGTTGGTGATCAGGTTGAACAGCGTCGTCTTGCCGGCGCCGTTGGGTCCGATCAGCGCGGTGAGGGTTCCCTGCGGGACGGTGAACGACACGTCGTTGACGGCAACCAGGCCGCCGAAGCTCTTCGAAAGCCCGATCGCCTGGAGTGCGACGGGATTCACGACGCGGCCTCGCCGACGCCGATCGCCGCCGTGGCGGTGCGGGCGACCGCGGCGCGGCGCAGGCGCTCGACCGCGGTGCCGAAGATCCCGCCGGGAAGGTAGCGCACGGCGAGCACCAGCAGCAGGCCCGTCGCGAACGTCTTGTAGGCGGCCAGCGGCTGAAACGCGGTGGGCAGCAGCGTCAGGATCGCCACCCCGAGCAGCGGGCCGACCAGCGTCCCTTCGCCGCCCAGCACCAGCATCGCGAGCATCTCCAGCGAACGCGGGGTACCCACCATCTCCGGGGACAGGAAATGGAAATAGAACGCGTAGAGGCTGCCGGCGAGGGCGGCCAGCGCGGCGCTGATCGCGAGCACGACGAGCTTGTGCCGCGCGACGTTGATCCCGAGCGCAGCGGCGGCCGTCTGGTCGGTGCGGATCGCCTGCAGCGCCCGCCCGAACCCCGAGCGCACGCCGCCGTGCAGGACCAGCACCAGCACGACGATCAGCGCCAGCACCAGGTAGTACATCTTCTCCGACGTGTCGAAGGCGATCGCGCCGATGGCGAAGGACGGGATGCCGACGAGCCCGGAGGGGCCGCCGGTGAGGTCGGTGAGGCCGATGGTGAACGAATCGACGAGCAGCCCGAAGGCGAGCGTTGCCAGCGCGAGGTAGTGCCCGCGCAGGCGCATGGTGAACAGCGACAGGACGATCGCGCACGCGACCGCGACTCCGATGCCCGCGCCCGTGGCGGCGAGGGGCGACCAGCCGTGGTTGGTCGCCAGTATCGCCGACGCGTAGCCGCCGATGGCCATGAACCCGGCCTGCCCCAGGCTCACCTGCCCGGCATAGCCCATCAGCAGGTCGAGGCCCAGCAGGGCGATGAACAGGATGAAGGTGATGACCAGCGAGCTCATCACCGGGACCGAGGTCACGACCAGCGGCAACGCGGCCAGGCCCGCGACGGCCACGACGCCCGCCGCGGCCGCGCCCCTGCCGCGCAGCCGGACGATCGGCGGATAGACGCGGTGCTCGTCGCGGACGTCGGTGCGGCGCGGGGGCCCCGACGCGAACAGTCCGCTCGGGCGCCACAGCAGGATGACCAGCAGCAGCCCGAAGGCCAGCGAGTTCGCGAACAGCGACGACACGTAGCCGGCCGCGACCTGCTCGACGACGCCGAGCAGCAACCCGCCGACGACCGCGCCGACGAACGAGCCCAGGCCGCCGATCGCGACCGCGACGAATCCGTAGATGGTGAAGAAGCGGCCGGTGTCGAACTGCAGCGAGGTGATGGGCCCGACGACGATGCCGCCCAGCCCGCCGATCAGGGCGGCGAGCACGAAGCTCGCGAGGGTCGCGCGGGGCACGTCGATGCCCATCAGGCGGGCGGCGACGGGATTCTCCGCGCAGGCGCGCAGCGCCTTGCCCGCCGTCGTGCGCGTCAGCAGCAGCCACATGCCGAGCATCACCGCCGCGGCGA
>JBLMVY010000269.1:0-4714 GCA_050256935.1 Candidatus Levyibacteriota bacterium
GCGCCGGCGCCCAGAATCGCAAGGATCGCCGGCCGGTCGTGGGCCTTCGCGGCCTGCACCAGCGCACTCGCTGCGTCGTCGGCAGAAGGAAACGAGCGTTGCGCGGTCGCCGCCCACGCCGGGCCGGCGAGGCACAGCGCGAAAAGCGCGACGCCCGCGCCGCGCCAGCCACGGACGAGGATCCGCCCTATCGAGTCGAAAATGTGAGGCATCGATGCATGCTCCATGCGAAGCGATTGGGAATTGATTGCGCCGGTCGTGTTCATCGCCGCCCCCCGCCACCGCGACCGCCTCCGCCGCCAGCACGGCCACCTCCGCCGCTACGGCCGCCACCCCCGCTCGGACGCGACGCGCTTGAGCTCGCGCGCGCGCTGTTCATGCTCGACGATCCGCGACTGCTCGCTGCCTGCGTCTGGGCGCGGTTGCCGGTGTCGAAGGCGCCTGCGCTTCGCGTGCCGGACATGTCGCGGCTCGCCGCCTGGCCGCCCGCTCCCCGGCTTTCCCGCGAGGCGGCGGCGGGACCTGCGCCGCGGTCGGCAGCCCCCCCGGCCCGCCCTCCCTGCGCCCCGGCGTCGCTGCGGCCGCGGTAGGCGTCGCGCGACTGCGCACCCGGCGAGGCGCCGCGGTTGTACTTCTGCGCGACCGCCTGATTCTTGTAGGGAACGGCGCCCCGGCGGTCGGCGTTGTGCTGCCAGTTCCCGTTCGAGATGTTGGCCTTGTTGAAATTGTTGTAGCGGTTGACGTTGACGTTGACGTCGCCGCCACGCCAATTGCAGTTGCCCCACAGGGCGCTGCCCACGATCACGCCGGCGGTGAAGCCGATCAGCGCGCCGCCGGCGACGTAGCCCGGCGGGTAGTAGTAGTAAGGCGGATAGGCCGGATACGGCCATGTGCCATAGACGACGGTGGGGTTGTAGGTCGGCACGTAGACGACCTGCGGGTCGGCGGGCTGGATCTGGATGATGGTCGTCGTGCCTTCCTTCTCGGTGACCACCTTCTGCTGCTCCGAGTCCTTGAGGTTGCCGCTGGCGACCGCCTTCGCGCGCAGGCTCTGCGCGGTCGCCATGACATCCTTCTGCTGGGCGAGGAACGCGTCACCGAGCTTCTGCGTCCACTCGAGCTTCTCGCTCATCATCGTCAGCACCTGCGGGAACGCCGTGAGCGACTTGACCGAGGGATCCCAGGGCTGCTGCTGCAGCGCGTCCTCCAGTGCCTTGTCCTTGAGGCTCGGGTTCGCCTTGACCCAGCGCTCGGCGCTGACGATGTCCAGCGGATAGGTCGAAGCCATCAGCACCTGCGCGAGCAGGTCGTCCGGATACAGAGCGATCGGCGCCAGCAGCTGGTCGAGCTCCTCCTGCGAGAACGTCTTTCCCGCCTCCGCCGGCTGCCCCGCGGTGGTTGCCGGCGCCCCCGCGGGCTGACCTGCTCCCGGCGCCGGCGCCTGGGCTCCGGCGACGCCGGACCAGGCGAACACGACGAGCGTCGCGGAGGCCAACAGGCGGACCCCCGCCGAATGCGTAGACCGCTGCTTCATGTCTTTCTCCCCGGCGCCCGATGCGCCAGTCACTTGACCGTGTACCCGCGTCCCTCGAGACAGGCGGCCCGCGCCTTGGCATAGCTCGCCTGCCCGGCCGACGATGCCTGCTGCTGCTGCTGCGCCGCCTGCTGCTGCTGGGCAGTGTTCTGCCGGCGGCTCTGGGCACGCGCGGCCGCCGCGCCGGCGGCCGCGCCGGCACCGGCCTCGCCGCCGACGATCTCGCCGACGACGGCGCCGCGCGCAGCACCACGCACGCCGGCCCCGGGGGTGACCCCGGTCGCCGTGGTCTTGGGCGGCGGCGGTGCGGCCTGGGCCGGCGGATTCGCCGGGTCGTAGCCGCTCTGCTTGATTGCCCACTGGCGGCATTCGCCTTCGTCCTTCTTCTGCTGCTCCGCCGACTGGCCTTTGGCCGGATAGACGTATTGCTGCGCCAGCGCGCCCGACACCAGCATTCCGCCACCGACTGCCAGCACCACGATCCGTTGCAGTTGCCTGTTCATGAACGTTCCTTCGCGTGATTCGACCTGGTCACTGGACCTGCCCGACGGCACCGGCGCTGGCGACGCCGGCCGCCGGATCCGGGACTTCGCCGACCGCGGCCGTCGGCGCCGCGTCGAAGCCGCCGCCGAGGGCGAGGTAGAGATTGACGCGCTGCACCAGGCGATCGGTCTGCGCCTGAAGCAGCGCCGTGCGCGCGCCGTAGAGCGCGATGCTCTGCTGCACCACGCCGCGGAGATCGCCGGAACCGACCTTGTAGCGAACCTCCGCAAGCTGCAGCGCGCGCGCATCGCTCGCGACAGCGCGGGTGAGGATCGTCTCGCGTTCGTCGGCAGACGATGCCGCGGACAGCGCAGCTTCGACTTCACCGAACGCGCGCTGGGCGATGCGCCCGTAGTCCGCGATCGCGAGCTTCTGCTCGGCGGTGCGGATGTCGACCTGGGCTTCGAGCGCGTAGCCGCTGAAGATCGGCGCGAGGAGGTTCCCACCGAGGCTCCATACGGGGTTGTCGTGGTTCTCCAGGACGAAAAGGCTGCTGGAGATCGCCGACACCCCCGCGGTCAGCGCGATCTTCGGAAGCCGCGCGGCCCTCGCCTCGGCGACGTTGTAGAACGCCGCGTCGACGCGCCGCTCGGCCGCGATGACGTCGGGACGACGTTCCAGGAGCTCGGAGGGCACGCCGACCGGCATCGGTCCCGGAGCGGCCGGCAGCGCCGACGCGACCTCGATTGCCGCGGAAGGGTAGCGCCCGACCAGGGTCTCCAGGGCGCGCAACGCCTGCTCCTGGCCGAAGGCCAGTCGCCGCGCAGCATCGCGCGAGGTCTCGACATTGGCCTCCGCCAGCGCGACGTCGTAGTCGTCGCCACGGCCGACGCGCAGGCGATCGCGGGCGAGGTTGAGCGCATGCTCCGACGCGCGGACGACGTCGCCGGCAATCGCAAGCTGCAGCTTGGCCTCGATTGCGAGCATCCAGCTCTTGGCGACCGCTGCGGCAATCGATTGGCGCGCATACTCGGCATCGGCGAGCGCGGATTCGTATTGCTGCGTGCCGGCCTCGCGCTGCGCACGTACGCGACCCCATAGGTCCAGCTCCCAGCTGGCCATCAGCCAGACCCCGCTCATCCCCGATCCGTCTCCACCGCCCTTGCCGCCACCGTGCGCCAACAGGTTGACCGTCGGATAGATCGAGCCGCCGGCGAGCTTCGCATAGCCGGCCGCCTGCTCGACACGCGCCGCGGCGACGCGCAGGTCGGTGTTGTAGGCAAGCGCGTCGCTGACCAGCGCGTCGAGCTGCGGGTCGCCGAAGCCTGCAAGCCAATGGTCGCCGACGGTGCCCGGCGCCTCGCCCGTCCCCGGGACTCGCGCCGACCAATGCGCAGGGACGCCCACATTGGGCAGCGACTGCGTCCGGATTTCGTCGGGCTTGGGCGGCGACTCGAGTGCGCAGCCCGCCAGCGCGATCGCAACGAGCAGCGACAGGTAACGGGGTGCGCGCGCGAGCATCGCGTCAGTGCAGCTTCAGGACCAGGTAGTTGAAGTACGAGCCGACGCGCACGATCACCTTGCGGATGATCTGGATCGCTTCGACGTGCTCGGTGTAGATCGCCGCGTTGCCCGCGGCGCCTGCGGCGAGGAAGAGCTGCTTGTCGCGCTCCGCGATGTCGAACTTGACGGCGAAGCGCTGCGGCGGCGCGGTGAGCACGCCGGTCATCGGAATCGAGCCGCCCGCCTGAAGCTGCCCGGCCCCCTGCGCCCAGACGATCGAGTCGACCTTGCCCTTGATGATCCTTCCCGGATAGGTGAGGAGCGCGAGCTCGACCTCGTCGCCGGGGACGACCGCCCACAGCTCGTTCTGGGGGTAGAGGCCGACGACCGAACCCGTCGTCTCGACCAGCGTCATCACCGGCGCGATCGGCAGCGCCGCGACGAAGCCACCGGGCCGCAGCTGCAGGTTGATCACGTAGCAGTCGCAAGGGGAACGCGTGGTCGTCTGGTCGAGGTCCCACTGCGCGCTGGCGAGCTGGGCCCGGATCTGCGCAACCTGCGCGTATTCGCCGTCGACCTTGGCTCCGAGCTGCTGCTCGACCTGGTCGCGCGCGGCGACCGCCTGCGCCTCGCCGGCACGCGCCTGGGCCTCGACATCGCGTGCGCCTGCCAGCTGCCCGGTGAGGTCGGCGAGATTGGTCTCCGCCTGCTCGAGATCGAATTTCGACCCTGCGCCGCTCGCCACCAGCTCGCGGTTCTGGGCGACGCGCCGACGCGCAAGGTCGACATTGGCGCTGACCTGCACGATCTTCGCCCCCGCCTGAGCCACCGCACTCTTCGATTCGGCGATCTTGGCCTGCGCCCCTTTCAGCGATTCCTGCAGCTGCTTCTCCTGGCCGATCGCATTGGCGAGTTGCGCCTGCAGCGTGTTGACCTGCAGCTGGTAGGGCGTGGGGTCGATGCGGAACAGCACGTCGCCCTTCTTCACCGGAACATTGCCCTCGCTGACCGGGACGTCGATCACCCGGCCGCGAACCTGCGACACGATGGGAATCGTGTAGCGGAACACGCGCACGTCACTCGATGAGGGTGCGACGACGTTCAGCGTCAGGATCAGCGCCGTCAACGCGACGATCGGGATGACGACGACGGTCACCTGCGAATAGATGTTCCACGGCAGCCACTTGAACTTGA
>JBLMVY010000270.1:0-3579 GCA_050256935.1 Candidatus Levyibacteriota bacterium
GTCACCGCGCCCACGCTCAAGGATGCCGTCCGCATGCTGGCGCAGCACGAGCTCGACACCTATTCGACCAACAAGGCGATCCTGTTCAAGATGTCCGATCAGCTTCCCGGCTCGCGGGTCCTCGACGGAAGGACGGGTCTCGAGGAGATGGCGATCGCCGTACCCAAAGGACGCGAAGCGGGGCGGGCGTATCTCGAAACCTTCGCCGCGGACGCGGTCGCCCAGGGCCTGGTCGCGCGCGCCGGCGAACGCGCCGGCCTGCGCGGCGCTGCCACCGCCGTGCACTGACGGCAAGGCTGCCCCTCTCCCACGGCCGAGCGCAGGAGCGACGCCACCGCCAGCGCCTTTCCACGCAGCCCGGCAGACGGTGCCGCTTCGGATATTTCGCGACTGATGCGAGAATCCGGAGCTGGACGACAACGGGGGCTGCATGGATCTTCCTGTCAATCGCTTCAAGCGCGCACTCGCCGCCGGCCGGTCGCAGATCGGCCTGTGGTGCAGCCTGTCGCACCATTACGCGGTCGAGGCGGTCGCCGGCGCGGGCTTCGACTGGCTGCTGCTCGACATGGAGCATTCGCCCAACGACCTCGAATCGCTGGTTGCGCAGCTGCAGGCGGCGGCCGCCTATCCCGGCGCGCCGGTGGTCCGGGTGCCGTGGAACGACAAGGTGACGATCAAGCGCGTGCTCGACATCGGCGCGCAGTCCCTGCTGATTCCCTATGTGCAGAACGCCGAGGAGGCACGGGCCGCCGTCGCGGCGACGCGCTACCCGCCGGCAGGCATCCGCGGCGTCGGCGGCATGACGCGGGCCACGCGCTTCGGCCGGATCCGCGACTACGCGAAGCATGCGCAGGACGAATTGTGCGTGCTGGTCCAGGTCGAGACCGAGGAGGCGCTCGGGCACATCGAAGCGATCGCTTCGGTGGAAGGCGTCGACGGCATCTTCATCGGACCTGCCGACCTGCACGCGTCGATGGGCTACCCGGGCGAGGTCGCCAATCCGAAGGTGTTCCCCCTGATCGAGGATGCGCTGCGCCGCATCCGCAAGGCCGGCAAGGCGCCGGGCATCCTGACCACCGACGCGCAGCTGATCCGGCGCTCGATCGATGCCGGTTCGCTGTTCACCGCCGTCGGCACCGATCTCGCCATCCTCGCCCGCGGCGTCGACCAGCTGGCGGGGAGCTACAGGTGAGCAGCGTCGTCGACCGGCTGCGGCCGCCGCCGGGGCTCCGGGTGCTGATCCCGGCGGGGGCGGCAGGCATCGGTGCGGCGATCGCCCGCGCCTTCCATGCCACGGGCGCCCGCGTCTGCGTCTGCGACATCGACGCGGCCGCGGTCAGCAGGATCGCCGCCGAGCTTCCCGGAATCGAGGCGAGCGTGGCCGACGCCGCCGATCGCGCGCAGGTCGACCGGGTCGTCGCCGACGCAGGCCGCGCCCTGGGTGGACTCGACGTCCTGGTCAACAACGCGGGCATCGCGGGCCCGACCGGCGGCATCGACGAGATCGAACCCGACGACTGGGAGCGGACGATCGACGTCGACCTGAACGGCCAGTACTACTTCGCGCGCAGGGCGGTGCCGCTGCTCAAGGCGTCGACCCGCGATCCCTGCGTGATCGCGATGTCGTCGGTCGCGGGGCGCCTGGGCTACGCCTGGCGCACGCCCTATGCTGCGGCCAAGTGGGCGATCGTCGGCATGGTCAAGTCGCTGGCGATCGAGCTCGGACCGAGCGGCATCCGCGCGAACGCGATCCTTCCGGGCGTCGTCGAGGGGGACCGCATCGATCGCGTGATCGAGGCCCGCGCCCGGACCCTCGGGCTGAGCTTCGAGGCGATGCGCGACGAATACCTGCGCAAGGTCTCGCTGCGCCGCATGGTCACCGCCGACGACGTCGCCGCCATGGCGCTGTTCCTCGCCTCGCCCGCCGCGCGCAACGTCACCGGCCAGGCGATCAGCGTCGACGGCAACGTCGAATACCTGTAACGCCCGCCTTCCACCGGACTCCTCCATGGCTGCCCAACCACGCAAGGTCATCATCACCTGCGCCGTCACCGGCGCGATCCACACCCCGTCCATGTCGCCGCACCTGCCGGTGACGCCCGACGAGATCGCGGAAGCGGCGCTGGGGGCGGCCGAGGCGGGGGCAGCGATCCTGCACCTGCACGCGCGTGATCCCGACAACGGACGTCCGACGCAGGACCCCGACGTGTTCGCGCGCTTCCTCCCGCGCATCAAGGCCGGCTGCGACGCGGTGGTCAACATCACGACCGGCGGCAGCCCGCACATGACGGTGGCCGAGCGCCTGCAGCCGGCGCTGCGCTTCCAGCCCGAGGTCGCGTCGCTCAACATGGGATCGATGAATTTCGGCCTCTACCCGATGCTCGAGCGGTTTCGCGAGTTCCGGCATCCCTGGGAGCGCGAGCACCTGGAGAAGAGCCGCGACGTGGTCTTCAAGAACACCTACAGCGACATCGAGCACATCCTGCGCAACTGCGGCGCGCAGGGAACGCGCTTCGAGTTCGAGTGCTACGACATATCCCACCTGTACAACCTCGCGCATTTCGTCGATCGCGGCCTGGTGCCCCGGCCGTTCCTCGTGCAGAGCGTGTTCGGGCTGCTGGGCAGCATCGGTCCGCATCCCGAGGACCTGATGCACATGCGGCGCACGGCCGACCGCCTGTTCGGCGACGACTACCGGTGGTCGATCCTGGGGGCGGGGCGAAACCAGATTCCGCTGGCCACCATAGGCGCCGCCATGGGTTCGCACGTGCGCGTGGGCCTCGAGGATTCGCTGTGGGACGGCCCGGGCAGGATCGCGCAGAGCAACGCTGCGCAGGTGCGCCGCATCCGCCAGATCATCGAGGCGCTTTCGCTGGAAGTCGCGACGCCCGCGGAGGCCCGCGACATGCTGCAGCTCAAGGGTCGCGACAACGTCGCGTTCTGAGCGGGGCGCCGCGGTCGCGCCCCGCGGCGCCACACCCGCGGGCGGCGGCGCCGAGGCGTTTCAGGCGCCCGCAGCTGCGGTGAACCTGCCGACCAGTGCGGCGAACTGGTCCATGTAGGCCTGGCAGAAGCTGCGCCTGCTGTCGTCGAGGAAATTGCCCTCGGTATCGACGGGCTCGGGCTTGAACGTGATGTAGGCTTCCCCGCCCATCACCAGCGTCCCGACGTCTCCCAGGATCGCGCGCAGGTGCTGCTGCGCGACGGCGGTGCCGATCGCGCCGTTCGCCGTCCCGGTGACCGCCGCGACCTTGCCGCGCCAGACGTTCTTGTCGGTGGGTTTCGAGCCCCAGTCGATCGCGTTCTTGAGGACGGCGGGAATCGACCGGTTGTGCTCCGGGGTCACGAACAGCAGCGCGGGCAGGGCCGCGACCTCGGCGGTGAAGCGCCGGACCGTCTCGGGACGATCGCCTTCCAGGTCCTGGTTGTACATCGGCAGGTCGTCGATGCGCACCCAGGCAATGTCGAAACGGTCGGCGAGCAACCGCGCCAGCGCCAGGGCGAGGCGCCGGTTGATCGATTCGCGCCGGTTGCTGCCCACGATGATGCCGACTCGCTGCCTGGTCATGCCTGGATCCC
>JBLMVY010000271.1:0-5864 GCA_050256935.1 Candidatus Levyibacteriota bacterium
GAGCGCCCCCGCCGACCGGCGTGCGACCGCCTCGACCTCGACGCGGGCGAGCGGCCCGGCCTCGGCGGCGAGTCGGTAGTGCACGGCGATCGACGACCCCTTGTCCTCGATCAGCACCCCCGGGTGCCGGCGCGCCCAGGCATCGAGCTTGGCGCGGGCCGAGGCAACGAGCGGGGCCCACTCCGCCGCACGCCCGTGCAGGACGCCCGCGGCGTCACGCCGCTCGAAGCCATGCTGGCCCGCGACCGGCAGGGCCAGCGGCGCGAACAGCCGATCGGTGTCGGCGATGCTGCGTCCGGTGATCAGCGCGAGCGCGCCGCAGGTCGCGTCGCGGGCTCGCGCGAGCAGGTCCAGGGTCCGGTCCTCGACGCGGACGCGGTCCGGCGCGTCCGCGATGTGCAGCAAGGTGCCGTCGACGTCGAGAAACAGCGCGATCCGGTGCGATGCGTACAGCCGATGCTCGCGCTCGTCCGCACCGGGATGCGGGCCGGCCGCTGCAGCAGGGCGTTCTCCCGTCGACATGGCGCCGTGCCTAGCTACCCTCGCGCTGCGCTGCGACGACCGCGCCGCCCGCCCGCTCGATGATCCTTTCGCGCCGCCGCATCATCGCAGCGTCCAGCAGCATGCGCCCCGCCCAGCGGAACACGTTGTACTCGCGAACCAGCGATCGCATCGTGCGCATGCGATCGCGCTGCTCGTCGGCCGGCATCGCGAGCGCGACCTGGAGCGCCGCGGCGCATTGGTCGGTGTCGTAGGGGTTCACGATCAGCGCCTCGGGCATGTCGCGGGCGGCGCCGGTGAACTGGCTCAGGACCAGGACGCCCCGCTCGTCGTCGCGCGCCGCGACGAACTCCTTGGCAACGAGATTCATGCCGTCGTGGAGGCTCGACACCATGCACACGTCCACGGCCCGGAAATGCTCGAAGACCTCGGGAGGCTCGACGTGCTCGACCCGCAGCGCGATGGGAGCCCAGCCGTCCCGCGGCCAGCGCGCGTTGATGGCGGCAGCCAGTTCCCGCACTTCCTGCTCGAAATCCTGGTATTGCCTGATTCGCGAGCGCGTGGGGGCGCAGATCTGGATGAAGGAGAAGCGGCCGATCCATTGCGGCTCGAGCTCGAGCAGCCTCTCGACCGCGCGAAAGCGCTCGACTATGCCCTTGGTGTAGTCCATGCGGTCCACGCCCAGTCCGAGGGCGACATCCTCGCCGATGGCGTAGCGCCGGCGGATGGCCGCGCGACATTCGTCGACCGGTCGCCACTGCGACGCCCCGGACGGGGGCCATTCGATCGAGATCGGATAGCGCTTCACCGCGGTGACGCGTCCGCCATAGGTCACGTTGAAGGTCTCGCGGTCGACGCGCGCCTCGAGGACGCGGTCGACCGTGTCGACGAAATTGTTGACGTGGAACTGGGTGTGGAAACCGAGGATGCTCGAGCCCAGCAGTCCCTGCAGCACCTCCTCGCGCCAGGGCATGATTCCGAAGGACTCGGGGTTGGGCCAGGGAATGTGCCAGAACGTGATGATCGTCGCGTTGGGCAGCTGGTCGCGGACGAGCTTGGGCAGCAGCGCGAAGTGATAGTCGTGGACCAGCACGATGGGATCGGGCCTGCGGGCCTCGGCGACGACGACGTCGGCGAAGCGTTTGTTGACCTCGACGTACCAATGCCAGTCCTCGGCACGAAATGTCGGGCGCACATGGGCGATGTGGCACAGCGGCCACAGGCCCTCGTTGGAGAAGCCGTAGTAGTACCCGCTCTCCTCCTCGGGGGTCAGCCAGACGCGCCGCAGGCGGTAGGCCGGCTTGTCCGGTGGCACGCCGACGCGGTCATCGGCGTCGACGACGTCCCGGTCGGCGTTGCCGGCCCCGTGCGCGATCCACGTCCCCGAGCACGCCCGCATGACCGGTTCGAGCGCGGTGACCAGGCCGCTTGCCGGATGCTGCACCTCGATCCCGCCGTTGTGACGGACGTGGATGTACGGCTCGCGATTGGAGACGGCGAGGATCTCCTCGCCGCGCAGGTCCAGGCGCAGGATTGCGCGCAGGGTTTCCGCCGTCCACGTGGACTGGCTTTCCTCGCGCGCACGGAAAGTGGCCTCGAGTTCGCGCACCAGCGTGCGCAGGTCGCGTGCCAGCGGCTGCAGCTCGCGGCTCGGCGGCGGGGCCTGCGAACGGTCCGGCGGCCGGTCCAGCGGCCGGACCAGGCCCTCGCCCCGCAGCAGCGCACGCATGCCCTGCACCCAGCCGCGCCAGCTCAGCTGGGCGACCACGACGGTGATCAGCGAGATGACCGCGCCCAGCCCGAGCAGGAACCAGAACACGTAGCGCTTGGTCTCGCTGCTGCGCCGCTCGACGAAGCTCATGTCGTGGACGAGCACCAGCGTTCCAAGGTCGTTCCCGCCGGAGCGGACCGGTTCGGCGGCGACGTGCAGCGGCCCCCGCGGGGTCTCGAGGACCCGCGTCCTGTCCTCCGCGTAGCGCCCGAGGTGATCGCAGCTGATGTCCGCGGGGAAGGTCCGGGTGTGCGCCACGAGGTTGTGCGGGCCCTCGCAGAATCCGACTGCGTAAAGGCGCTCGTCCTCGGCGATGCGGTCGAACAGCACGAGCATCTTCGCGCTGTCGTCCGCGCGCACGAGATCCGACAGCGGCCCGTTCAGCGAGCTCGCGATCACCTTCGCGCGGCTGTCCAGATCGCGGACGAACCAGCCGACCGTCAGACGATCGACCAGCGGCCTGACCGCATAGGCGACCAGGCCGATCACGAGCAGCAGCGGAATGACGAACCGTAACGAAAGTCGCATGCTCGGCCCCGATGTTAGCGCCGATCGCGATCGACGTCGCCCGTTGCGTCGCGGCGTTGTCGGATGCCGGCACTTCGGATAGAATGGAAGACGATCTGCAGGCGCGTAGCTCAGCTGGTTAGAGCACCACCTTGACATGGTGGGGGTCGTTGGTTCGAGTCCAATCGCGCCTACCAATGAATCCGGTACTTGCATGAGTGCCGGGACACCCCGGGGACATCGCGCGACGACGCATCCCGGCACGCCCCCGGTCCTGCCCCGGCGGGCACCGCCCATCGGACGCCTCCGCACCGTGTACAGCGCTCCCGAACGCGCGGCCGAAACCGCGCCTGCACGATGAGCAATCCGCCCCGGGTCACCATCCTCGGCGCGGGCTTCGGCGGCCTGTCGACGATCCGCGAGCTGCGCCGCCGCGATGCGCGGATCCGGATCACGCTGGTGGCGCCGCGTGCCGAGCTGCACTACCTGCCGGGCATCATCTGGATCCCCAGCGGCCTGCGCAGGCGCGACGATCTGGTGATACCGCTCCACAATTTCCTGCGCCGCATGCGGGCGGACTTCCACGCCGCCGAGGCGACGGGCCTTCGCGATGGCGGCCGGATCGTGACGACCAGCGCCGGCGACGTGACCAACGACGCCCTGGTCATCGCCACCGGCGGGCGCTTCATCAAGAAGCTGCCCGGCATCGAGCATGCGATCACGCCCTGCGAGGGGATCGCCGCGGCCGAGCGCATCGGCCAGCGGCTGCGCGCCATGACGGGCGGCACGATCGCGGTCGGCTTCGCGGCCAACCCCAACGAGCCGGCCGCGGTGCGCGGCGGGCCGATGTTCGAGTTCCTGTTCGGCATCGACGAGCAGCTGCGGCGCGAAGGGCGGCGCGAACGCTTCGATCTGGTGTTCTTCAACCCTTCGGCCGAGCCCGGCAACCGCCTGGGCGCGAAGGCCGTGCAGCACCTCCTGGGCGAGATGGCGAGGCGGGGCATCCGCACCCATCTCGGGCACAAGATGAAGCGCTTCGATGCCGACAAGGTGGTCACCGATGGCGGCGAGTTCGCGGCCGACCTGATCCTGTTCATGCCCGGCATGACGGGCAATGCCTGGTTCGACGCCACCGACCTGCCGCGCTCGCCCGGCGGCCTGCTCCAGGCCGACGCGCATTGCCGCGTGCCTGGCCGCGAGCGCGTCTACGTGGTCGGCGATTCGGGCAGCTTTCCCGGCCCCGACTGGCTGCCCAAGCAGGCCCACATGGCGGACCTGCAGGCGACGGCAGCCGCCGCCAATCTCCTCGGCGATCTGCAAGGACGCGCGTCGAGCGAGACCTTCAAGGTCGAGCTGATGTGCATCGTCGACAGCCTGCGCAGCGGCACCCTGGTCGTCCGCACGCCCACGCGCAACTGGCTGCTGCCGTCGACTCGCGCCCTCCACTGGGCGAAGCGCGGCTTCGAGTGGAAATACCTCCGTCAGTACCGCTGAATCCGCATGAGGCAATGATGTCCGAGCAAGGCGAATCCCTGTCCGCAGCCGCGGAGAGTCCCTACACGCGGATGGGTGGCGAGATCGCGCTGCGCGCCCTGGTGGACCGCTTCTACGCGCTGATGGACGAGTTGCCCGAGGCCTGGCACGTGCGCCGGTTGCACCCGGAAAGCCTCGAGGGCAGCGCGGACAGCCTGTTCAAGTTCCTGAGCGGCTGGTTCGGCGGTCCGCCGCTCTATGTCCGCGAGCGGGGCCACCCGCGCCTGCGCATGCGCCATTTTCCGTTCGCCATCGGCCCGGTGGAACGCGACGAATGGCTGCTGTGCATGCGCCTGGCGCTGGAGGAGCAGGTTGCCGACCCCGCCTTGCGCGCCGGCATGCTTCGCGCCTTCACCGAAATGGCGGCGCACATCGTCAACACGGCGCCCGGCCACGGCGACGCCGGCTGAGCGTGGCGAGGGACGCGCGGTCTGGGTATAATCGGGGCAAACCGAGGAAAGGCATGGTTATGACACCGCGAACGCGTGGAGGCTGGCAGTAGCACCGACGCGGCGTCGCTTGCGCTGACGGCCTGGACGACCAGGTCCGTCCTCGATCAAAAGTGCGGCCCCGCCGCACTTTTTGTTTTTCAGGACCGGCTTCGCACTCCGACGCGGGGCGGAAGCCGGATCCCGCAGGGAAAGGAAGCCGCGATGCCCGACATCCGATTGCCCGACGGCGCCGTCAAGCACTTCGACGCGCCGATCACCGTCGCACAACTCGCCGCCTCGATCGGCGCCGGCCTCGCCAAGGCCGCCCTCGCCGGCAAGGTCGACGGCAAGCTCGTCGACACGTCGTTCGTGATCGAACGCGACGCCCAGGTGTCGATCGTCACCGAGCGCGATGGCGAGGGCCTCGAGGTGATCCGCCACTCGACGGCGCATCTTCTCGCTTACGCGGTGAAGTCGCTGTTCCCCGAGGCCCAGGTCACCATCGGCCCGGTCATCGAGGACGGCTTCTACTACGACTTCTCGTTCAAGCGGCCTTTCACGCCCGAGGACCTGGCGGCGATCGAGAAGAAGATGACCGAGCTCGCGAAGAAGGACGAGCCGGTCGTGCGCAGCCTGATGCCGCGCGATGACGCGGTGCGCCACTTCGAGGCGATCGGCGAGCACTACAAGGCCGAGATCATCGCGTCGATCCCCTCCGACGAGCCGATCTCCCTCTATACGGAAGGCGCCTTCACCGACCTCTGCCGCGGGCCCCACGTGCCTTCGACCGGGCGTCTCAAGGTGTTCAAGCTGATGAAGGTGGCCGGCGCGTACTGGCGCGGCGACTCGAAGAACGAGATGCTGCAGCGGATTTACGGCACCGCGTGGACGAAGAAGGAGGACCTCGACGCCTACCTGCACCGGATCGAGGAGGCGGAAAAGCGCGACCATCGCCGGCTCGGCAGGCAACTCGACCTCTTCCACCTGCAGGACGAGGCGCCGGGCATGGTGTTCTGGCATCCCAAGGGCTGGTCGATCTGGCAGGAGGTCGAGCAGTACATGCGCGCCGTCTATCGCGACAACGGCTATCTCGAGGTGCGCACGCCGCAGGTGCTCGACCG
>JBLMVY010000272.1:0-6662 GCA_050256935.1 Candidatus Levyibacteriota bacterium
GCGGCGACCAGCGAGCCGCCGGTGTCGATGGCGCGGCACGCGTCGGCGATCACCACGACCTCGAAACCGCAGTTGCGGGCGTCGACCGCCGACCAGGCGACGCAGAAATCCGTGGCCAGGCCCGCGAGATGCACGCGGGTGAAACCGCGCTCGCGCAGGTAGCCCGCGAGCCCGGTGTGGGTCACCCGGTCCGCCTCCAGGAACACCGAGTAGCTGTCGATCTCCCGCCGATAGCCCTTGCGGAGCACCAGTTCCGCCTGGGGAATCTCGAGGTCGGACACGAATTCGGCGCCCGCCGTTCCCTGCACGCAGTGGTCCGGCCACAGCACCTGCGGGCCGTAGGGCAGGTCGACGATCTGGAACGGGGACCGGCCCGGATGCGCCGATGCGAACGACAGGTGCCCGGCGACATGCCAGTCCTGCGTCAGGATCACGTGCCGGTAGCAGCGGGCGAGCCGGTTGACGACGGGAACGATGGCATCGCCGTCGGGAACGGCCAGTGCGCCCCCGGGCAGGAAGTCGTTCTGCACGTCGACGACCAGCAGGACATCGCGGTCGGTCAGCGAGATGCTCATCCGGCTATGCTATACGACCTGGCGCGGCGCCGCCCGCCGCACGCCGCCGGGCGCGGCGGGAACGGATCGCGCCTGGACGATTCGAGGAGATCGCGATGCAGGAGATTGTCGACGGCATCTTCACCTGGCCCTGGTTCTCGGAGCCTCATGGCTACAATTTCAACGGGTATTGGGTCCGTCATCCCGACGGCAACCTGTGCGTCGATCCGGTGCAACCCCAGGCTGCCGATCTGGATGCGATCGCGGGATCGGGTGTGGCGACGATCGTCCTGACCAACCGCAATCATGCGCGCGCCGCCAATGTCCTGCGCGCCCGCACCGGCGCGAGGACGCTCATTCACCCCGAGGATGCGACCCATGCGCGCGGCCAGGGAACCGAAATCGACGGCGAACTCCACATCGGCGCCAAGGTCGGCCCGTTCACCATCGTCGCTGCGGCCGGCAAGTCGCCGGGCGAGGTCGCGCTGCACTGGCCCGAGCGGCGGATCCTGATGGTGGGCGACGCGGTGATCGGCAATCCGCCCGGCCGCTGTTCGCTGCTGCGCGAGCAGGTGATGGACGACCCACCGCGCCTGCGACGCAGCGTCGCGGCGCTGCTTCGACTCGATTTCGACACGCTGCTGGTCGGCGACGGCGTGTCCATCCTGACCGGGGCGAAAGCGCGGCTGCAGGAACTCGTGAGCGCGTTCCCGCCCGCACCCTGAGCGCCAGGCGCGGTCGATCGACACATACGGATCAACGCAAGCCAAGGAAACCGACCATGGAAGACCGCAGCATCCTCGACGCCCTGACCCATGTGGGGACCGGCACGCTCACCACCGTCCTCCTGAAGAAGGGCCTGCGCAACGTCTGGATGCGCGGCACGCGTCCGCTGCGTCCGGGACAGGGGCGCATCGCCGGCCGCGCGTTCACGCTGCGCTTCGTCCCAGCCCGGGAGGATCTCGCCACACCCGCATCCTGGGGCAAGCCGATCTCCACTCGCGCGGCGATCGAGTCGATGCCCGCCGGCTGCATCGCCGTCGTCGATGCGCGCGGCGTGACCGATGCAGGAATCTTCGGCGACATCCTGTGCGCGCGCATGCACAAGCGCGATGTCGCCGCCCTGGTGACCGACGGGGTCCTGCGCGACGTCGAGGGCGTGCTCGCCTCGCAGCTGGCCGTCTGGTGCCAGGGCGTGGCGGCGCCGCCGTCGGTGGCCGGCCTCACGTTCGTCAACTGGCAGGAACCGATCGGCTGCGGTGGCGTCGCGGTGTTTCCCGACGACGTCGTCGTTGCGGACGAGGATGGGGCGGTCGTGATTCCGGCGGCAATGGTCGAGGAAGTGGCCTTGCTCGCGACCGAGCAGGAGCTGCTCGAGCAGTGGATCATGGACGAGGTGGCGAACGGGGCGGCGCTCCCCGGGCTCTATCCGCCCAACGACGAGAACCGGGCGCGTTTCGAGGCATTCCGGCGCGGGCGAGGCGATGCAAAGGCGTAAGCTCGGGAGCACCGGCTTCGAGGTCGCGCCGCTGGCCTTCGGCGGCAACGTGTTCGGCTGGACCGCGGACGAGGCGACGTCGTTCCGCCTGCTCGATGCCTTCGTCGACGCCGGATGCAACCTGATCGACACCGCGGACAGCTATTCGCACTGGGTTCCGGGACACCAGGGGGGCGAATCCGAGACGGTCATTGGACGCTGGATCGCCAGGCGCGGCCGGCACGACGACGTCGTCATCGCGACCAAGGTGGGCTCGGGCCAGGACGTCGGCTACCGCTGCCTGCGCCGCGACTACATCACCGAGGCGGTCGAGGGATCGCTGCGTCGCCTGCAGGTGGAGGCGATCGACCTCTACCAGTCGCACTGGGACGACGAGAACACGCCGCTCGACGAGACCCTCGACGCCTATGCGCGGCTGATCGCGCAGGGCAAGGTGCGTGCGATCGGCGCCTCCAACCTCGGCGCAGCGCGCCTGCAGCAGTCGCTGGACATCAGCGCGAAGCACGGGCTGCCGCGCTACCTGACGCTGCAGCCGCTGTACAACCTCTACGACCGCGACGCCTTCGAAGGGCCGCTCGCCGAGCTGTGCATCCGCGAGAACATCGCGGTCATCCCCTATTACGCGCTCGCGGCGGGATTCCTGACCGGCAAGTACCGCTCCGAAGCCGATTTCGGGAAGAGCGCGCGCGGGCCGGGCATGAGGAAATACCTGAATGCGAGGGGCCTGCGCATCCTCGATGCGCTCGATCACGTCGGACGGCGCGTGGGGGCGACGCCGGTGCAGGTTGCGCTTGCATGGCTGATGGCGCGGCCGGGCGTCACGGCGCCGATCGCCAGCGCGACTTCGCTCCGCCAGCTCGAGCAGCTGGTCGCGGCGACGCGCCTGCACCTCGATGCCGAAGCGAGGCGCGAGCTCGACGAGGCGAGCGCCTGGGGCGAAGCCCTCACGCCAGCGCGTAGCCCCGGGTCGAGCGTCTGAGCAGCCAGGATGCGATCGACAGGTTGACGAGATTCCAGGCGATGCCGTTGAGGAAGGCGGCGCGATACGATCCCGTGAGGTCGAAGATGGCGCCCGACATCCAGCCACCCAGCGCCATGCCGAACAGCGTGGCCGTGATGACGACGGCGACGCGCGCGCCGGCCTGCGCACGATCGAAGTATTCGCGGACGATGATCGCATAGGAAGGCACGATGCCTCCCTGGAACAGGCCGAAGAGGGCGGAGATCACGTACAGCGAGACGAGGCCGTTGAATGGCAGGAAGAGGACCAGCGCGACGCCCTGCAGCGCCGAACCGAGGAGCAGGGTCCGCAGCCCGCCGATCCGGTCGCAGATCCAGCCGAAGACGAGCCGGCTGACGATCCCGCAGCCCAGCATCAGCGACAGCATCTGCGCCCCGCGCGCGGGGCCGTAGCCCAGGTCGCTGCAGTACGCGACCAGATGCACCTGCGGCATCGACATGGCGATGCAGCAGGCGAGGCCCGCGATCACCAGCAGGGTCTGCAGCGCTCCCGGCGACAGATCGAGGGGCCGGGGCGCGCGCCGGTCCCGCAGCGCAGCGCCATGCGCACCGTCGTGCGCCGGAGGCTTCCTGCGCAGCAGCAGGGTCAGGGGAAGCATGCTCGCGAGGCAGAATACGGCGATGCCGTAGTAGGTCGGCCGCCAGCCCAGGGTCTGGATGTAATGCTCGACCACCGGAGGCCACAGCGTTCCGGCGAGATAGTTGCCGCTGGCGAACATCGCCACCGCGATGCCGCGGCGGCGCACGAACCACAGGGAGATGTGGGCGAGCAGCGGCGAGAACGTCGCAGCGCTTCCGGCGCCGATCAGCAGCCCCTGGGCGAGGGTGTATTGCCAAAGGCTCGTCGCGGAGGCTGCCGCGGCGTAGCCGACGGCGAGCGCCGTCGAGCCGAGCGCGACCGGGAGCATGACGCCGTGGCGATCGGACATGCGCCCCAGCAGGATGCCGGATACCCCGAAGCCGAGCATGGTCAACGTGTAGGGCAGCGATGCGGCGCCTCTCGCCACGCCGAATTCGGCCTGCACGGCGGGCAGGGCGACGACCACCGACCACATGCCGACGCCGCCGATGGTCGACAGCGCGAGCGTCACCGCCAGCCGCAGCCACGCCTGCCGCGACTCGACCTCGCCGAAATCTTGCGTACCCATGCAATTGGATTATCGCATCGGGCCGGCCCGGCGTCCGGATTCCGCTGACGGCGCGAAAAGCGGATTAGAATCCGCGTTCAGGAAATCCACCTTCAACTGGACAGGAGGGAATGCCCATGAATCGAACCCGGAAGCCGGACCGCAGGACGTTCCTGGTGACCGGTGCGGCGAGCGTGCTCGCTGCGTCGTTGCCCCGCTATTCGTTCGCCGCCGATCCGGTCAAGATCGGCCTGATCATCCCCAAGACCGGTCCGTTCGCGTCGACCGGCAGGCAGGTCGAGGCCGCGTGCCGGCTGTACATGGCCAAGAACGGCGACAGCGCCGGCGGGCGCAAGATCGAGCTGATCGTGCGCGACGACACCGGAACGCAGCCCGAGCTCACCAAGCGCATCGCCCAGGAATTGATCACCCGCGATCACGTCGCGGTCATCGCCGGCTTCGGCCTGACGCCGCTGGCGTTCGCGACGGCGCCGGTGGCCACCGAGGCCAAGGTGCCGATGATCGTCATGGCCGCGGCGACCACCGTGATCCCGCAGCGCTCGCCGTTCATCGTCCGCTCCGGCTTCACCGTCTCGCAGATCACCGCGCCGATCGCCGAGTGGGCCGCGAAGAACAAGATGTCGCGGGTCATGACGCTGGTCACCGATTACGCTCCCGGCATCGACTGCGAGAAGACCTTCGTCACCCGCTTCAAGGAGCGGGGGGGCACGATCATCGAGTCGCTGCGCGCGCCGCTCGCCAATCCCGAGTTCGCGCCTTACATCCAGCGGGCCAAGGATGCGAAGCCCGATGCGCTGTTCATCTTCGTTCCCTCCGGTCCGGGCACGGCGGTGATGAAGGCCTTCGCCGAGCGCGGACTGAAGGAAGCGGGCATCAAGCTGATCTGCACCGGCGACGTCGTCGACGACGACATCCTCAACTCGATGGGCGACGTGGCGCTGGGCGCGGTCAGCTCGCACCACTATTCGGCGGCCCATCCGTCCCCGGAGAACAAGGCCTACGTCAGCGCGTTCGGGGCCGCCAACGGCGGCATGCGCCCGAACATGCATTCGGTCGGGGGCTACGACGGCATGCACCTGATCTACGCAGCCCTCGACAAGACTGCCGGCGACACCAACGGCGAGAAGCTGGTCGAGGCGATGAAGGGCATGTCGTGGACCAGCCCGCGGGGCCCGATGACGATCGACCCCGCAACTCGCGACGTCATCCAGACCGTCTACATCCGCAGGGTGGAGCGGGAGGGCGGGCAGCTCTGGAACATCGAGTTCGACAAGCTCGAGAACGTGCCTCCTGCCGGCTGATGCCGCTCCTGGCGCGGCGCTCGCGCCGCCGTCCTTCGGGACGGCGGCTAGGGCAGCAGGTCGTAGGTGCGCAGGCCGTCGCGGGCGATCGCCGCGTGCTGCCAATGCGGATGCGCGAGCGTGCGGCGCAGGTCGGCCCGGCCTGCCTCCCATAGCGCCTCGATCGTCGCGCGCGAGAAGTCGAAGTCCTTGGCGACGGTCGCGAAGTCGTTGCGGCGGTTGATCAGGTGCACGATGGAGATCTTGCGGCCCCGGGCGCGGCTGGCAAGGAGCTTCGCGCTCGGCTTGTCGCGCAGGGGCGCCGGCAGGCTCTCGATCACCTGCCGCATCGCCTCGCGCAGCGCCTCGTCGTCCTTCACGCGACTGGTGTTGAAGCGCGTCTTGCTCGAGTACTGGATGTCCTTCGAGCGCTCGAGCACCTCGTCGAGCGATTGCGGCAGGCTGCCCCGCGCGCTGAAGAGGTCGATCTGGAACACCAGCGCATTGAGGTCGCTGTCGTCGTCCAGAACGTACCAGAGCGGCGAGTTCGACGCGAGGCCGCCATCCCAATACCACGAGGCGCCGATCTGCACCGGGGGGAAACCGGGAGGCAGCGCGCCGCTCGCCATCACGTGCTCGGGCCCGATTCGCGTGCGGCCGTCGGCATTGTCGAAATACACCGAGTTGCCGCTCTGGACGTCGACGGCGCCGACGGCAAGGCGCATCGCGCCGGCATTGATGAGGTCGAAGTCGACGAACTCGGCGAGCGTGCGCGCGAGGGGCGAGGTGTCGTAGATCGACAGCGCCGCCTGGACGCCGCGCGGCATCAGCACCGGCGGAGGGACGCGGGGGACGAAGAAGCCGGGGACTCCGAAGGTCGCGATCGCGGTCGTGCTGAGGCGGCTGAACGTGGGGCGCAGCGGATCGAGCGCAGGAGGTGGTACGAAGGACATGCCCGAGGACACGAGCTCCCAGAAGCGGCGCAATTGCGCGACGCGGTGCTCGGGTCGGTTGCCCGCGATCAGCGCGGCGTTGATCGCGCCGATGGAAACGCCGGTGACCCAGTCGGGGGCGAGGTCCCGCGCCTGCAGCTCCTCGTAGACGCCGGCCTGATAGGCGCCCAGCGCACCGCCTCCCTGCAGGACCAGGACGGTGTGGCGGT
>JBLMVY010000273.1:0-5268 GCA_050256935.1 Candidatus Levyibacteriota bacterium
CTTGCCCACCACCGCTTCGGGATCGGTCGGCGTCTGTCCCCGGCAGAGCTGATGGATGCGTGCGAGACCGATGCGCACCCGCGCCGGGATCGAGCAGGCCTCGCGCGGGTCGCGCCGCAGATCGGCATCGGCCACCGGCGCGAGGGCGCCGCAGGCGAGCTGGAGGATGCGGATGCGCTCGCGCGTGGCAGGACTGATCGCGCCGTCGCCGGCCGTGTCGGACTGGCGCAGCGCTGCGAGCGACAGGTCGAGCTGGGCGGCAAGCGGCGCGGTGTCGACGTAGCGCAGCAGCGCACCCGACTCGCGGCCGGTGTGGCGCGCAAGGCCCGTGTCCCCGCTGACGTCGACCACGAAATCCTCGACCGCGCCGGGAAGGGTGGTGAGCTTGAGCCTGCGGCAGGACGTGCGCAGCTGCGCTGCGACCCAGTCGAACTGCGCGGGTGTCAGGTTGCCGCTGTTCACCTGATGCAGCAGCATCGTGTAGACGTATTCCTGCTCGACCGTCCATTGCCGCGCGACGGAGTTCGACGCCTCGAGCGACGTGGGCATCCGGTGCACGCCGAGCTCGCTCGCGCGCAGGTAGAGCTGATGCAGCTCGGTCCACTTCGCGGGAATCCAGCGCTCGTGCCGGCAGATGCGAAGCTTGGCGTCGGTGCCGAGGTAATGGATCCGCCGGGCGAACAGGATCGGGACGTGGGGCTTCCACGTTCCGTAGACCTTGGGTCCCAACGCCGCGGCGAGCACCGCCTGGTAGGCCGCGGCGAATGCCTGGGCGAGGTCGAAGTTCGCCTGCCAGATTCGCATCGCAACCGAAGGCGAGGCGTCCAGGCTCGCGACGTACTGGCGAAAGAGCGCGCGCCGGTCCGCCGCGAGGGTCAGGTCCGCGTGCTGCAGCGCCTCGGCGCGCGCGAGATCGATCGGCCGCCGCGACTGGCGCATGGCCTCGAACGCCTGCAGCGTCAGCTGCTGACGCCCGATGGCGTCGTTCGCGGGCAGTTCCCGCAGCCAGGCGGTGGTCGCCTTGACCGAGGCGAACGGGTCCGCGCCGGGGCGCCCGGCCGAATTGAGGAATGCGAGCATCTATTCTGGCGTGGTGGTCGTCGTGTGGTTGGCCCGTGCGACGAGCGCTTGCCCGTCGTCGGAGGGCGCGGTGTGCCCGTCGCCCCGGGTCATGTCGGCATGCGATTCGTCAGCGCGTCAACTGCAAGTTCGATGCCATTGCCCGGACTCGTGCGCTCCGAACATCCGGCGCATGGACGCGGTCGGAGTGGGAGGCGTGTGGGCTGCAGTTTGTAGACGACGACCGGGGCCGGCCGTGGCGACGTGGGCTGGCGCGGCGCGGACGACGGAGGACTCCGTCGCTGCGAGGAGGAGGGTCCTAGTCGCGCCTGGTCAGCGCGAACGCTGCCGCGATCATCGACAGGAAGAACACGAAAGTCCAGCCGGCGATCGACAGGCCGAGGAACACCCAGCCTTTCTCGGCGCACTCGCCGCTGCCCTCGAGCACCTTGCGGATGACGTCGGTGAACGGCAGGGTGTTCAGCATGTAGTTGAGCCCGGGGCCGCAGGCCGGCACCAGGTCCTTCGGCAGCGATTGCAGCCATACCTGCCGCGCCGCGAATGCGGCCCCAGCGCCGGCGGCGATCAGCGTCAGCACTGCGTAGAACATCGCGCCCCCGCGCCCGGGATTGTGGATCGCGGCGATCAGGAACACGATGCCGGCCACAATGACCGCCACGCGCTGGAAGATGCACAGCGGGCAGGGTTCGGCGCCCTGGCCGTACTGCAGCCACAGCGCCCATCCGATCAGACCTGCGCAGACGGCGAAGCCGAGCAGGTAGGCGGGCCGGCGCGGCGGGAGCACGATCAGCGCCGCCGATGTGACGCCGATGGTCATCACCAGGATCCGGTAGGCGGCCTCGGACAGCGATGGTTCGCTGCCGAACCAGCGGAACAGCGCCTCCTGGCCGACCAGGGCGACGGCGAGGATCAATCCGGCCCAGGGCCAGGGAATGGTCGGATAACGATTCATTGCCGCGATTTCTCCAATGCCTGGTCGAGGTCCCACAGGATGTCGTCGAGCGTCTCGAGACCGACCGACAGGCGGATCATTTCGGGGGAGACGCCGGCGGCGCGCTGCTCGTCGACGTCGAGTTGGCGATGCGTGGTCGAGGCGGGGTGAATGATCAGCGTCTTGGCGTCGCCGATGTTGGCAAGGTGCGACAGGAACTGCACATTCTCGATGCAGCGCACGCCGGCGGCCGCGCCACCCTTGACACCGAAGGTCAGGATGCCACCGGCGCCGCGCGGCAGGTAGCGCTGCGCCAGCGGGAACGCGGGGTTGCCTTCGAGCAGCGGGTAGTTGACCCACTCGACCGCCGGATGCTGCGCGAGGTGCCGGGCGACGGCGAGCGCCGACTCGCAATGCCGGGGCATCCGCAGGTGCAGGGTCTCGATCCCCTGCAGCAGCAGGAACGCCGACAGCGGGGACAGCGTCGGGCCGAGGGTGCGCATCGCCTCCATGCGCATCTTCATCGTGAAGCCGAAGTCGCCGAAGGTCTCGTGGAAGATCACGCCGTGGTAGCCGCGCGAGGGCTCGGTCATCTGCGGGAACTTGCCGTTGTCCCAGGGGAACTTGCCGGACTCGACGACGATGCCGCCCATGGTCGTGCCGTGTCCGCCGAGGTATTTGGTCAGCGAATGCACGACGATGTCGGCGCCGTGCTCGATCGGCCGGCACAGCCAGGGCGAGGCGAGCGTGTTGTCGATGATGAGCGGCACGCCGGCCTCGTGCGCGGCGTCGGCGAGCGCGGCGATGTCGACGACGTTGAGCTGCGGATTGCCGATGGTCTCGGCGTAGAACGCCTTGGTGTTGGGCTTGACCGCGCGACGGAAATTGGAGACGTCGTCGGCGTCGACGAAGGTCGTCTCGATGCCGAGGTCGGCCAGCGTGACTGCGAGCTGCGAATACGACCCGCCATAGAGCGTGCGGGCGGCGACGATGTGATCGCCGGCGCGGGCGAGCGTGACCAGCGCCAGCATCTGCGCCGCCATCCCGGTCGACGCCGCCAATGCGGCGCGGCCCCCCTCCAGCGCGGCGACGCGCTCCTCGAGCGCGGCCACCGTCGGATTGGAAATCCGCGAGTAGACGTTGCCGAAGGTCTGCAGGTTGAACAGCGACGCGGCGTGGTCGGCGTCGTCGAACACGAACGACGTCGTCTGGTAGATCGGCAGCGCCCGGGCCCCCGTCTGGGCGTCGGGGATCTGGCCCGCGTGCAGGCACAACGTGTCGAATCCGAAGCGATGGTCGGGCATGGGCAGATGCAGCGCGCGGTTGCTAGGAGACGACGGGCCGGTGCGACGAGATGACGCCGGTGTTGACGCCGGCCCAGTTGAGGCCGCCCATGATGCGGGCATGCTCGATCTTGACGCAGCGGTTCATGACCACGTCGAGCCCCGCATCCGAGGCGCGCTTCGCCGCCTGCGCGTTCTCGATGCCGAGCTGCATCCAGAACACCCTGGCGCCGATGGCGATCGCGTCCTCGGCGAGCGCGGGCATCTCGGGCGCCTTGCGGAAGCAGTCGACGATGTCGACCTCCACCGGGATTGCGCGCAGGTCCGGGTAGCAGGTCTCTCCCAGCACCGACGCGTAGGTCGGATTCACCGGAATGACGCGGTAGCCGTGAGCCTGCATGTACTTGGCGGCGAAGTTGCTCGGCCGATGCCATTGCGCGGAAAGCCCCACGACCGCGATCGTGCGCGACCGCGTGAGGATGCGCCGCAAGCCGGCGATGTCGTCGACGATCGGCATCGGCGCCTCAGCGTCCCCACCTCGGTGGACCGCCGTACGGATACTCGCTGCTGATCCGGCGCCCCGAGGACACGGCATTGTTGAGGCCCCAGGGCAGGTTCGGGTAGTCCCCGGGTCCGAAGGTGCGGCAGGTTCCGCCGAAATCGGCATCGCTGCAGAAGATCCAGAAGCCCTGCTCGACGCGGATCGATTGCGCGCGGTCGTTGAAGCCGGTGTTGGCGAGGTCGCGCAGCACGTCGCCGCCGACGACATACTGCTGCCCCTGGAAGTCGGGGTTGCTGTAGAGGATCGCGCGCACCTGGCGGCCCCAGTCCGGCGGATAGTGGCCGGGCCCGGCCAGCGGTCCGCCCGCGGGCCGCAGGGAGCTCAACTCGCCCGAAAGGTCGCCGATCGCGTTGTAGACGCCGGGGCCGTACACGGCGCAGGTTCCGCGGAAATACGCATCCGTGCACAACTCCCAGCGGCCGGCATTGACGATCATCGACCGGGCACGGTCGTTGAATCCGGTGCCGTCGAGGTTGTCGACCGCGCCGTCGACGGCGAACTGGCGGCCCGCCTGCTGGAAGTCGTCGAACAGGACAACGGCTGCGCCATGCGGAGCCGGGCCGGGTCCCGGCCCCGGGCCGGCCGGCGCGGCGTCACGGGTGACCGGACGTGCCGACGAGATGCTGTTCGCGATCCCCATCGGATCGAGGTCCCGGTATTCCCCCGGCTGCAGGGTGACGCAGCGTCCACGGAAATTGGCGTCGGTGCAGACCTGCCACATGCCCGAGCGGACGACGATCGAGGTCGCGCGGTCGTTGAAGCCGGTGTTGGCGAGATCGGGGATGGCGTCGTAGGCCGCATAGGCGCGCCCGCCGAAATCCCGGTATTCGTAGAAAGTCACGTCCTGCGCCGCAGCCGTCCAGGCCGTGAAGCCCAGCGCGAGAACCGCAATGTGCAAGCTACGCCTGATCGCCACCGTCCGCCCCTTGCATTTCAGGATGCCGCCCCGGGGAGAGTCTATAGCCAATTCGATGCCGTCGTCGCGACTTGCGCGGCAGGCGCCGCAGCGCCTGCCGTCCGGTGCGGAGCGTCCGGCACCCATCCATGGAGGGCGAGCAGCAGCGCGAAGCCGACCACGTAGGCGAGCGCCACGTGCCAGCCGGCGCGCAGCCACGCGAACACCGACTTGCCCTCCGGAAACATGTTGGTGAGGGCCACGCCGGCCGACGAGCCGAACCAGATCATCGAGCCGCCGAACCCCACTGCGAACGCGACGAATCCCCAGTCGTAGCCACCCTGCTTGAGCGCCAGCGCGGTCAGGGGAATGTTGTCGAACACGGCCGAGGTGAAGCCCAGCCCCAGCGCGACGTGCCACGACGCGTCGGGGAGCTTCTGCACCGGCATCATCGACGCGGCAAGCACCAGCGACAGCAGGAACAGCGAGCCCTTGAACGCCCCCGGCAGCTCCTCCC
>JBLMVY010000274.1:0-14181 GCA_050256935.1 Candidatus Levyibacteriota bacterium
GGGCGGGTCCGAATCCGGCGAACACCGCGTTCTCGCCCTCCGGTCTCGTTCCCTGCCTGCACGACGGCGATGTGATCGTCTGGGATTCGCTTGCGATCGCCGAGCACCTGGCGCAGCGTCATCCGGGGATGTGGCCCGAGGAGCCGCGGGCGCGGGGCTGGGCGCGCTCGATCAGCGCCGAGATGCACTCGGGATTTTCGACGCTGCGCGCCGACATGGCGATGTGCATACGCGAGCGATGCGACGTTCGCCCCTGGTCGGCGGCGCTCGCCGCGGACATCGACCGGATCGTGGACATCTTTGCCGGGACGCGGCGGCGCTTCGGCGCCGGCGGCAGCTTTCTGTGCGGCGATTTCTCGATCGCCGATTGCTTCTACGCGCCGGTCGCGTTCCGCTTCCGGACCTACGCGGTCGCGCCCACCGGCGCGGCCGGCGCCTATGTCGAGGCGCTGCTGGCACATCCGTGGCTGCGCGAATGGGAGGCCGCGGCGCTGGCCGAGAATTCGGTCATCGAGGCCGACGAGCCGCGCGTCATCTATCGCGACAAGCTCGAGCTGCGCAAGGCGGCGTCGCATGGCTGACGCTGCGATCGCCGAGATCCAGGAGCGAATCCGCGCGGCGGCCGCGCAGGGGCTGCCCTTGCGCATCCGCGGGGGCGGGACCAAGGATTTCCACGGCCAGGCGCTCACCGGCGAGGTTCTCGACACGCGTGCGCTGACAGGCATCGTCTCCTACGAGCCGACCGAGCTCGTCGTGACCGCGCGCGCGGGGACGCTGCTCTCCGAGATCGAGGACGCGCTGTCCGCGCGCGGCCAGATGCTGGCTTTCGAGCCGCCACGGCACGGTCCCGGCACGACGCTGGGTGGGGTCGTGGCCGCGGGGTTCTCGGGACCGCGGCGCGCGTTCGCGGGCGCCGCGCGCGATTTCGTCCTGGGCGTGCGCGTCGTCGACGGCAGCGGAGAGGCGCTCGCCTTCGGCGGACAGGTGATCAAGAACGTCGCCGGCTTCGACGTCGCGCGCCTGATGTGCGGCGCGTCGGGGACGCTGGGGGTGCTGACCGAGGTGTCGCTGAAGTGCGTGCCGCGCGCCAAGGTCGAGGTCACCCGCGTCGTCGATTGCGGTGCCGCCGAGGCGATACGCCGGGTCAACGAATGGGGCGGGAAGCCGCTGCCGATCTCGGCGACCTGCCATCACGCGGGACGGCTGTGGGTGCGGCTGTCCGGCGCCGCGACTGCGGTGCAAAGCGCGGGCGGCACGATCGGCGGGCGCGAAGTCGACGGCGTCGCGCTGTGGAACGGATTGCGCGACCAGACCCACGAGTTCTTTGCCGCAGCCGGCGAGGGTCGCGCGTCGCTGTGGCGGCTGTCGGTCGCGGCGACGGCGCCCTGGAACGATTTCGGCGGCGACGTGCTCGTCGAATGGGGTGGGGCGCTGCGCTGGCTCACGCCGCGCATGCCGGTCGACGCGCAGTCGCTGCGCGCCTGGGCGCAGGAGCATGGCGGGCACGCGACCCTGTTCCGCGGGCCCGACAAGTCGGCCGGTGCGTTCCAGCCGCTGCCGCCGGCGGTGCTGGGCCTGCACAAGCGTCTGAAGGCGGTGTTCGATCCCCACGGCATCCTCAACCGCGGTCGCCTGTACTCCGATTTCTGATGGAGACCAATCTCACCGCGCAGTACGCGAGCACCCCGGAGGGGCGTGAGGCCGAAGCGATCCTGCGCGCCTGCGTCCATTGCGGCTTCTGCACGGCGACCTGTCCGACCTACCAGCTGCTGGGCGACGAGCTCGACGGCCCGCGCGGGCGCATCTACCTGATCAAGCAGGTGCTGGAAGGCGCGGCGCCGTCGGCGAAGACCCAGCTTCACCTTGACCGCTGCCTGACCTGCCGCAGCTGCGAGACGACCTGCCCGTCGGGGGTGCGCTATGGGCGGCTGGTCGACATCGGCCGCAAGATCGTCGACGACCGCGTCGGCCGCTCGCCGCTGGCCGCCGTGCGACGCGGCGCGCTGCGCTACGGCCTCCTGTCCAGGCCGCTGTTCGGCGGCGCCCTCGCGCTCGGGCGGCTGGCGAAGCCCCTGCTGCCTTCGGGGCTGGCAGCGGCGATCCCCGACGGCAGCGCCGCCGGCGCGTGGCCCGCGGCAAGGCACGCGCGCCGGGTCCTGATCCCGCGCGGCTGCGTGCAGCCCTCGCTCGCGCCCAACATCGACGCGGCAACCGCGCGCGTGCTCGACCGCGCCGGCATCTCGGCGATCGCAATCGAAGGCGGCGGATGCTGCGGCGCGCTGTCGTATCACCTGTCGGAGCACGAGCAGGCGCGCGAGCTCGCACGACGGAACATCGATGCCTGGTGGCCGCACGTCGAGCAAGGGGCCGAAGCGATCGTCGTGACCGCCAGCGGCTGCGGCGTCATGGTCCGCGATTACGGCCACCTGCTGGCCCGGGACCCCGCGTATGCGCACAAGGCGCAGGAGATCGCCGCCCTGGCGCGCGATCCGGTCGAGATCGTGGCGGCGGAATGGGCGAAGCTCTCGCCCCAGCTCGCGCCATCCGGGCCGGGGCGCAAGATCGTCTTCCATCCGCCGTGCACGCTGCAGCACGGCATGCAGATCCGCGGCGCGGTCGAGCCCCTGCTGGGCGAGGCGGGCTACGTATTGCTGCCGTTCGCCGATGCGCATCTTTGCTGCGGCTCGGCCGGGACGTATTCGGTGCTGCAGCCGGAGATCTCGCGCCAGCTGAAGGCGAACAAGCTGCGCGCCCTGCAGGCGCCGGGCCCCGAGCTGGTCGCGACGGCGAACATCGGCTGCATGACCCACCTGCAGTCGGGAACCGCGGTCCCGGTCCGGCACTGGATCGAGCTGATCGATGCGCGCATCGCCGGCGGCGGCGCGCCGGGCGGGGCGGGCGTGGCGTGACCTCCCCGCTCGCACCGGCGTTTCGCCAGGCGTATCCGCATTTCGTCGCCATCCCGACGCGGTGGATGGACAACGACATCTACGGCCACGTCAACAACGTCGTCTACTACTCGTACTTCGACACCGCGGTCAATGCCCACCTGATCGAAGCCGGGCATCTGGACATCCTGGCGGCTGCTGCGATCGGCGTCGTCGTCGAGACCGCGTGCAGGTTCCACAAGTCGCTGACCTTTCCGGAGACCATCGCTGCAGGGTTGCGGGTGCGCCGCCTCGGCAATTCATCGGTCGCCTACGAGATCGCGCTCTTCCGCGCCGGCGACGACGACGCCGCGGCGACCGGGCGTTTCGTCCACGTGTGGGTCGACCGTGCGACGCGGCGACCGGTGACCGTGCCCGATGCGATCCGCGGCGCCCTGCTGCCGCTGTGCGTGCCGGCCGGGGCCGCGCCTTGACCGCTGGCGCGACACCGGCGCCGGCGCCGGGGCGCATCGAGTGCATGCCGATGACCGCGGCGACGCGCGCCGCGGCGCAGCGCCTGCTCGCGATGTTCCTCGCCGAGGATGCGCATTACCTCGCGTCGGCCGCGACCTACGGCGACGGCGGCCTGCCTGCCCTCGAGCGCGCGCTCGACCTGTTTCTCGCCCGTCCCGAGATCGGTTTCGTGTGGCTGGCCCGCCACGCGGGCGGCGAGGTCGTCGGCGCCTGCGCGGCCTGCTACGCGATCTCGACCTCGCGCGGGTCGCTGGTCGCCAAGCTCGACGACGTCACGATCGATCCGCGCTGGCGGGGGCGGGGCGTGGGGAGCGCGATGCTCGGCGCGCTGGCCGGGCACCTGCGCGGCCTGGGAATCACGCGCATCGACACCGCCTGCCATCGCGCCAACACCGGGGCCTGGCGCTTCTACGAGCGCCTGGGGTTCCGTCCGCTGGACGAGGAGCGCATCGCGCTGCTCGTCTAGAATCCGCCCCGGGCCTGCGCCGCATTCAGGCGGCGCCATTTCCGAAATCGAGGACGCATCGATGAGAACCTGGTTTCCCTTCGCAGGCATGCTGACGCTGGGGCTCGCCGTGCCGGCGGCACTCGCCCAGGGCGCGGATCCCATCCCCATGCGGGATTTCTTCCGGCATCCGGACCGCGCCTTCTACCGGATATCCGCCGACGGCAGGACGCTGTCGTTCATGCAGCCCTGGGAGCGGCGCATGAACATCTACGTGCAGCCGGTGGGCAGCAGCGCGGAACCGGTGCGCATCACCGCGGAGAAGGACCGCGACATCGCCGACTATTTCTGGAAGGGGCCCGATCGCGTCGTCTACCTGAAGGACGTCGGCGGCGACGAGAACGACCACGTCGTCGTCGTCGACCGCCATGGCGGGGCGCCCACGGACGTGACGCCGTTCCCCGGCGTCAAGGCGCAGATCGTCGATGCACTCCCCGAGTTCCCCGACCGCCTGCTGATCGGCCTCAACAAGCGGCTCAAGGAGGTCTTCGACGTCTACGATCTCGAGCTCTCCACCGGGAAGCTGACCCTGGTCGCGGAGAATCCCGGCGACATCACCGCCTGGGGCGCCGACCATGAAGGGCGCATCCGCTATGCGATCGCGACCGACGGCGTCGACAACACCTATCTCTACCGGGAGTCGGACGGCGGCAAGTTCAAGCCGGTGCTGACGACAAGCTTCCGCGACCAGTTCGCGCCGCAGTTCTTCACGGCCGACAACAAGAAGCTCTACGTGGCTTCGAACATCGGCCGCGACAAGGTCGCGATCGTGCTCGTCGATCCCGCGACCGCGAAGGAGGCGCAGGTCGTCTACGGGCGCGACGACGTCGACGTGGGTGGGGCCGTCTGGTCGCGCGAGCGCCAGCGCGCCTCGTACGTCGTCTACCAGACGTGGAAGGACGAGCGCCACTATCTCGACCCGGATGCGAGAGCCCTGTTCGAGGGCCTGGAAAGGAAGCTTCCGGGCTACGAGCTCGTCGTCCAGTCGACGACCGACGACGAGACGAGGATGATCATCGCCGCGGTGAGCGATCGCACCCAGGGTTCGCGCTACCTCTACGACCGCAGGACGGACACCCTGACCGATCTCGGGGACGTCACGCCCTGGCTGCCCGAGGCGAGGATGGCGGCGATGAAACCCGTCACCTACAAGGCACGCGACGGCCTGACGATCCACGGCTACCTGACGCTGCCCAACGGCGTCGCCCCGAAGAAGCTCCCGGTCGTCGTCAATCCGCACGGCGGGCCGTGGGCCCGCGACGGCTGGGGCTTCAATCCCGAGGTGCAGTTCCTCGCCAGTCGCGGCTACGCCGTGCTGCAGATGAACTACCGCGGTTCGACGGGCTACGGCCGGAAATTCTGGGAGGCCTCGTTCAAGGAGTGGGGCTTCAGGATGCAGGACGACATCACCGACGGCGTGCAATGGCTGGTGAAGGAGGGCATTGCCGACCCCAGGCGCATCTGCATCTACGGCGGAAGCTACGGCGGCTACGCGACGCTGGCGGGGCTGACCCGGACGCCGGAGCTCTATGCCTGCGGCGTCGACTACGTGGGCGTGTCGAACCTGTTCACGTTCATGAACACCATCCCGCCCTACTGGAAGCCCTATCTGGCGATGCTCCACGAGATGGTCGGCGATCCCGAGAAGGACAAGGCACGCCTCACCGCAGCGTCGCCGGCCCTCAACGCCGACAGGATCAGGGCGCCGCTGCTGATCGCGCAGGGTGCGCGCGATCCGCGCGTCAACAAGGACGAGTCCGACCAGATGGTGGCGGCGCTGAAGGCGCGGGGCATCGACGTGCCCTACATCGTCAAGGACAACGAGGGCCACGGCTTCCGCAACGAGGAGAACCAGTTCGACTTCTACGAGGCGATGGAGAAGTTCCTGGCGAAGTACCTGGGCGGGCCGTCGAACTGATGGCGCCGATGTGGATCGTCGTGCCGGCAGCGGGCAGCGCCACGCGCTTCGGCGCGGCGCGGCCCAAGCAGTACGCGGATCTCGGGGGGGCGCCGATGATCCTGCGCACCCTCGACCGGCTGCGGGCCCTCGATGCGTCGGCAATCGTCGTCGCGCTCGCGCCCGACGACACCGAGTTCGAGCGCGTGGTGCCCACGCGCCCCGGTGTGGAGGCGCTGCGCTGCGGCGGTGCGACACGCGCGGCGACCGTGGGCAACGCGCTGATCGCGCTCGCCGGGCGCTGCGCCGACCGCGACTGGATCCTGGTCCACGATGCGGCGAGGCCCTGCGTGCCGCGCGACGCCCTGCAGCGGCTGGTCGATGCGCTGGAGGACGATCCGGTCGGCGGGCTGCTCGCGCTTCCGCTCGCCGACACCCTGAAGCGCGCCGACGCGGCGGCGGGCGCGCCGCGCGTGCTGCGCACCGAGGATCGCAGCTCGCTGTGGCTCGCGCAGACGCCGCAGATGTTCCGCTATCGCGTCCTGCTTGACGCCCTCGCGCGCGACGACGCGCGCTCGGCGACCGACGAGGCGCAGGCGGTCGAGGCGCTCGCGGCCACCGGCGCCTGCGCGATGCCGAGGCTCGTGCAGGGCAGTCCTGCGAACATCAAGATCACCTGGCCCGACGACCTGGCGCTGGCGGCCGGGATCCTCGACCTGCAGGGTGGACCATGAATTTCGTACGCATCGGCACCGGATTCGACGTGCACGCCTTCGCCGCGGGACGGGCGCTGGTGATCGGGGGCGTGAGCATTCCCCACGATCGCGGCCTGCTCGGGCATTCGGACGCCGATGTCCTGCTGCACGCGATCGCCGACGCCATCCTGGGCGCGCTGGCGCTGGGGGACATCGGCATGCATTTCCCCGACAGCGATCCGAAATGGAAAGGGGCGGACAGCCGGCGGCTGCTGCGGGAGGTGGTCGGGCTCGCCGCCATGCATCGCTTCCAGGTCAACAACGTCGACACGACGGTGATCGCGCAGGCGCCGAGGCTCGCGCCCCACGTGCCCGCGATGCGCGCCAACATCGCCGCGGATGTCGGTTGCGATGTCACCTGCGTCTCGGTGAAGGCGACGACGACCGAGCACCTGGGTTTCGCCGGTCGCGAGGAGGGCATCGCCGCCATGGCGAGCGTGCTGCTCGTCGGCATGGAAGACGGCACCGGCCCCTGAGCCGCCGCCGTCAGGCGGACTCCGAAGCCTTCAGGGCCACGCGGGCGATCGTGCCGCCGCCGTCCCGCGGCAGGAGGTCGAAGCTGCCCCCGTGCAGCCGCGCGATCCGGTCGACGATCGCAAGCCCCAGTCCCGCGCCGGCGGCGCCGTCCGCGCGGGCACGCGCGGCGCTCGCCCGCGTGAAAGGCTGCTTCAGGCGCTCGATGTCGACGGCTGCGATCCCCGGCCCGCGATCGGCGATGTCGATGACGATCGAGCCGTCGCGCAGCGTCGCCGAGACCTCGACCGGAGGCAGGCCGTAGGCGAGCGCATTGTCGATCAGGTTGTTGACCAGCCGGGACAGCGACGTCGGCTTGATCCGCGAGTGCGCGGGCGCGGCCGCCACCAGGGTCACGTCGTGGCCGGCGCGCCGATGCCGCTCGACGCATTGCGCCAGCGTCGCGGCGACGTCGATGGGATCGCAGGCGGTCGCCGTCTCGTCGCGGGCGAAATCCAGGAACTGGTTGATGATGCGGTCCATCTCCTCGATGTCGGCAACCATGCCCTCGCGCGTCCGGTCGTCGTCGGCGCGAAGCTCGATGCCCAGGCGCAGCCGCGCGAGCGGGGTGCGCAGGTCGTGGGAGACGCCGGCGAGCAGCAGCGCCCGGTCGCGCTCGCTCTGGCGCAGGCTCGCGAGCATGGCATTGAATCCGCGGTTGACGGCGGCGATCTCCGAGGCGCCGGACTCCGGGAGCGGAGGAGGGGTCTCGCCGCGCCCGACGCGCTCGACCGCGATCCGCAACTCGCGCAGCGGGCGCGCGAGATAGCGCGCGAAGACGAACGCGGCGGCGAGCAGCAGGGCGGCGATGGTCAATGCCCACGCCAGGGCGCGGGTCGGGACGTCGTCCGCCCGCGGCGGTGGCAGCGGAAAGCCGATCCAGTAGCCCTCGCCACCTGCCTGCAGGCGCACGAAGATCTCGTGCAGCCGCGGTGCGAGCCGCACTTCGGTGCCTTCGCCCAGCCCTTCGCGCAGCCGCTCCTCCAGGCCGCGCAGCGTCGGCCCTGCCGGCGCGACGCCGATCGACGGACGCTCGCGCTCGCCGATGATCCGCACGCCGTACTCGCGGCCGAGGCGGGCGAGGGTGTCGCGCCGGGACGGTCCATCGACGCTTTCCAGCGAAGCGCGCAGCGCCTTCATCTGGACGAGCTTGGTATCGTTGAACTGGCGGGCGATCAGTGCCGCGCGATCGCGATTGAACAGCAGGACCGTCGTCGCGACGACCAGCGCGACGACGGCGACCAGCAGCAGCATCAGGCGCCCGAACAGCGAGCGCGGCCAGAGCGTCACGCGGTTGCGTCCCGGCTCGTCGACGGCGCGCCCGACGCGTCGCTGCCCGACCGGCCTTCGGGAACATAGACATAGCCGAAGCCCCACACGGTCTGGATGTAGCGCGGGGCCGCGGGATCGGGCTCGATGAGCTTGCGCAGTCGCGACACCTGGACGTCGATCGCGCGGTCGAAGACCTCGTGGTCGCGGCCGCGCGCCAGCAGCATCAGCTTCTCGCGCGCCAGCGGCTGGCCCGGGTGCTGGACGAAGACCTTGATCAGCGAGAACTCCCCGGTCGTCAGGGGCTGGATTTCGCCGTTGCGCTCCAGGGTGCGCGCCGAGAGGTCCAGGATGTGCGGTCCGAATGGCACGCGTCCCTCGCCGCTGGGCGCCCCCGGGACGGCGTGCTCGCCGCGCCGCCGCAGCACCGCGTGGATCCTCGCGACGAGCTCGCGGGGATTGAAGGGCTTGGGCAGATAGTCGTCGGCGCCCATCTCGAGACCGACGATGCGGTCGACGTCGTCGCCCTTGGCGGTCAGCATGATGATCGGCACCGACTCGCCCGCGCCGCGCAGGCGCCGGCAGACGGAGAGCCCGTCCTCGCCGGGCAGCATCAGGTCGAGGACGACCAGATGCGGCGGGTCGCGCTGCAGCTTCCTGTCGAGCTGCGTCGCATCGGGGAGTGCCGCGACCTGGAAGCCCTGCTCCGACAGGTAGCGGGTGAGGAGGTCGCGCAGGCGCACGTCGTCGTCGACGACGAGGATCTTCGCGGGAACGGGCTTGCCGGTCATGTCGGCGGATTAGAGCGGTTCGCGGCCCCGGCGTCTGCAGGCGGGGTGTAACGGATTGTATCCCCGGTCGGCGGGTGCAACTTCCCGTTGCAATCCACCGCCTGCGGGGCCGAACACCGCAGGACAATGCGGGCCCAACGATGGCCCCCGACGCCTGCGGACTGGCCGCGGCGGTCGGGGATTCCACTCGTCAACCGAAGGGAGTTTCGACCATGAACCATCGTATCAGGACACGTCTGGCCACGGCTGCAGCCGTCGCCCTCATCGGACTCGGCGGCTTCGCCTACGCACAACCGGGTCATTTCGGACCGCACGGAGGCGGTGACTTCGTGACCGCGATCGCGGCGCTCAAGGGCCAGCTCGACCTGAACACGTCGCAGCAGGCGATGTGGGACAGCGCCGTCGCGGCCGGCAAGTCGGCGCGCGAGGCCGCCCGCAGCAACATGCAGGGCGTGCGCAGCGTCCTGAACGGCGAGCTGGCCAAGGCCGAGCCCGACCTCGCCGCGGTGGCGTCCGCAGCCGACAGCGCCCAGGCGCGCAACACCGTGCTGCGCCACCAGGTACGCGACGCCTGGCTCGGACTCTACGCGACCTTCTCGCCCGACCAGAAAGCGGTCGTGAAGGCCGCCATCGAGCAGCGCCTCGCGCGAATGGACCAGTGGCGCGCGAAGAGGCTGCAGCGGCAGGGCGGCTGAGTTCGCGCCGCGACTTGCGCGATCCTGCCCCTGCCGTGCGGGGCAGGGCCAGGGTGCAGCAGCGGCCTCACAGCCGCGCGATCGCCGGCAGTGCGCGGCTGCGGATCGTCGACACCGCGGCGGCTTCCAGCGTCGACGGGACCACCGGCTTGCCCAGCAGCAGCAGTCCGGCGGCACGCGCCTCGCGGTCGGCGCGCGTTCCGGTGTCGCCGGACACGATGATCGCCGGGACCGGGTAGCCGAGCTCGTCGCGGAGCCTGTGCACCGCGCGGATCCCCGAGTCGCCGTCGGCCAGACGCAAGTCGGCCACGACGAGGTCCGGATAGCGCGCGATGTCGCCGATGCGTCCGATCAGCGCGTCGAGGGTCTGCGCACCGACGACCGTCGCGCCCCAGGTCTCGAACAGCGTCGTCATGGCGTCGACCGTCGCCGGGTCGTCGTCGACGACGGCGACGACATGTTCGGCGAGATCGCTGCGCGGCACCGGCAGTGGCGCGCTCGCCGGCCGGGAGGCGCGCGGGACCCGCGGCCGCAGGCCTCGTGCCCGCGGCGCCAGCACGCGGAAGCGCGAGCCCTCCCCGGGAACGGATTCGACCTCGATCGCGTGGCCGAGCAGATCGGCGAAGCGCCGGACGATGGCGAGCCCCAGGCCCATTCCCCGGGGCGCCGACGTCGCCGCCGATCGCTCGCCAACCCGAAAGAACTCCTCGAAGATCCGCTCGCGATGCCCCGGCGCGATGCCGATGCCGGTGTCGAGAACGTCGATCGCGACGCGATCCCCGCGCCGTCGCGCGCCGATCAGCACACCGCCCTCGCGGGTGTAGCGGATGGCGTTGGAGACGAGGTTGCCGACGATCCTCTCCAGCAATCCTGCGTCGCTGTCGACGCAAAGGGCCGTCGGCGCGATGCGGAAAGCGAGCCCGCGTGCAGCGGCCTGGGGCGCGAACTCGGTCGCGATGCGCTCGAACAGCGCGGCCAGGGCGACGCTGCTGCGCTCGGGGGTCAGCGCGCCTGCGTCCAGGCGCGACAGGTCGATGAGCTGCGCGAACTGCCGCTCGAGCGCGCCCGCGGCGGTCTCGACACTGACGATCAGCGGCCGCCACTCGGCATTGGATACGCGCGCCGAGAGTGCGGCGACGTACAGGCCCAGCGCGTGCAGCGGCTGGCGCAGATCATGGCTCGCCGCGGCGAGCAGCTGGCTCTTGGCGCGATTGGCGGACTCGGCGGCCGAACGGGCCTCCAGCGCGCTGCGCGTGCGTTCCTTCAATTCGCCGATCAGGTCGATGTTCTCGTAGCGAATGACCAGCGAGCGCGTCAGGACGTCGTTGAGGCGGTGGCCGAAGCCCAGGACGAAGCCCGCGACGACTGCCATGACGCCGGCGAGGGAGAGGTGCACCGGATCGCCGACCAGCGCCACGCGAACGATCAGCGGCACCAGGGCGGGCAGCACGAAGCCGTAGAACGAGGGCTTGTACACGGCGGTCAGGTAGAGGCCGCCCAGGGCCGCGCCGAACAGGCACACGATCAGCAGCGCCTGCGATGCGGGCGCCTCAGGAAAGATCGCGACGGCCGCAAGCCCCCACAGCGCGCCGGCGATCGTCGATCCTGCGGCCCAGTAGCGCCCCCAGCGCGGCGCCGCGTCCGCGCCCGGGCGCTCGCGCACGTAGGCGCGGGCGAGCATCGTCCGCCACGCCTGGTTGATCGCGATCAGTGCGCCCCACGCGATCATGACGGTGGCGGGCGCCTGGCCCCACATCGCGGCGCACAGGATCAGCGCGCCGAGGCCCATCGACAGCGAGGTGAGGTGGATGTGCGCGTACAGCGTCGCCACCTGGTCGGCGCGGGCGCGCGCGACGAGCGCCGGGCTGATCGTGCAGGGCGGGTACATCCGGATCGCGCAGGCGCTCGCGCCGCGGGTCAATGGATATCGGCGCGCGGGGCGACGGCGTCGATGTGCACGCCGCGGCGGGTGAGCTCGGCGATCGCCTGCGCACGCGAACGCACGTTGAGCGCCCTCAGGATCGCGCTGACGTGGACCTTGACGGTTCCTTCCGACAGGCGCAGGTCGCGGCAGATCAGCTTGTTGGGCTTGCCCTGGATCAGCAGGCGCAGCACGTCGGCCTGCCGCTGCGTGAGCCCGAACAGGTCGTTCGGCAGGCCGGGAATGTCGGGGCGCGCAGGCGCGAGATCCGCGGTGACGCTGCGCCGGCCGTCGAGCACGGTGCGGATCGCATCGAGGAGCTCCGCCGGGGTCGACGTCTTGGCGATGTAGCCCCGCGCCCCCGCGGCCATCGCCGCGCCCACGGTCGCCCGGTCGTGGGTCGCCGACAGCACGACGATCGGCAGCTGCGGAAAGTCGCGCGTCAGCTCCGCGAGCAGGTCGAGGCCGTGCGCGCCGGGCAGCGCGAGATCGAGCAGCAGCAGCGCGCAGTCGGGATGGCGCGCCAGTGCCGCAAGCGTCCCGGCACGGTCGGTCGCCCCCAGCACCTCGACGGCGCCATGGATCTGCGGAAGCGTCTGCGAGAGCGCCTGCTGGACGAGCGGATGGTCGTCGACCACGAGTATCTTCATCGATCCCTCCCCGGCGGCGTGACGCCGCAGCGGAGGCTCGCGGCGCGCACCGCCGAATCTACGGGAGGTCCGCGGCGGTCCGAACTGCCAAAACAGGCAGTAGCGCAGCGAGCCGGCGGGGAGCGCGGGGCTTCAGCCCGAGCGGCCGAAGCCCGCCTTCTTGTCCTCGGCGGCCTGCTTGCGGAACGCGCGCAGCCGCGAGTCGACGACGGAGGCCTCGTAGAAATTGCCGTCGCCGGCCTTCGACGCGATCTCGAGCTGGTCGATCGCCGCCTTCAGGTTGCCCTGCCACGCGTAATACTCGGCCTGATGGCGGTGGGAGAGCATCTGCTTGTCCTGCGCCGCGTAGGCACGGGCGGCGAGCAGCTGCAGCGGGCCGTCGTGCGGGAAGCGGTCGAGCTCCTGCTCGACGAACTTCGCGGCTTCGGCGCTGCGTCCGGCCTGCAGCAGGGCGTCCGGATAGTCGTAGATCATCTGCATCTTGTTCGGATAGCGATCGACGCCCGCCTTGAATCGGCGGATCGCCGCGTCGAGCTGCCCGGTCTCGAGCAGCACGTGCCCGGCGATGGCGTCGATCATCGGATGCGGCGGGGCGATCTGCTCGAGCTTGGCGAGCTCGGATTTCATCCGCGCGTGATCCCTGGTGCGCAAGAGCGCCGCGACGAGCCCGTACTGGGCCGCGACCCTGTTGTTGTACTTGTGCTCGGCGAGCGCGTCGTCGAAGTAGCGCACCGCCTGCGGAGGCTCGCCCTGGTAGCTGCGCAGCAGCGCGCGCGTGAGCTCGAAGTCCAGCGAATCGACGACCTGATGGTACGGAACGGCAGCCGCGCGCGCCTGCGCCTCGGCGATGCGTTCGTAGGTGACCGGGTGGTCCTGCAGGTAGGCGGGGACGTTCGCGCCGCCGCTGAATCGCGTCGCCCGCTGCAGCCGCTCCATGAACGTCGCCATCGCGTTCGGGTCGAAGCCCGCGTCCACCAGGCGCTGGAAGCCGATACGGTCGGCCTCGCTCTCCTGGCTGCGCGTGAAGTTGATCTGGTGCTGCAGGTTCAGCGCCTGGGTGGCGGCGATCGCCGCGGAGGCCGCATCGCCGCTCGATGCGCCGCCGCCGTGGGCCGCGAGGATGGCCACTGCGAGCCCTGCCAGCGACATCAGCATCGAGTCCTTCTGCGCGGCGATCGCGCGCGCGATGTGATGCTGGGTCACGTGGGTGATTTCGTGCGCGAGCACGCTCGCGAGCTCCGACTCGGACTGGGTGAGGAGGATCAGCCCGGTGTTGACGCCGACATAGCCCCCGGGCAGGGCGAAGGCGTTGATCGTCGGATCGTTGACGGCGAAGAACCGGAAATCGGTCTTGACATCGGTCGATGCCGCGATCAGCCGGTGACCGATCTCGTTCAGGTAGTCGTTGACTTCGGGATCGTTCAGGTAGGCGCCGCTCGCCCGCAGCTGGTGGACGACCGCCTCCCCGAGCCGGTGCTCCTGCGTGGGCGACAGGCTCGCCTGCGACACGTCGCCGAGGTCGGGCAGCGCCTGCGCAGCGGCCGCCGCGATCGGAGTCGGCACGTACGCAAGGCGCGGCAACGGCGCGCAGGAGAGCGCTGCGACCAGGCAGGCCGCGATCCACCTGCGGGGACGGCAGTGGCTGAAAGCGCGTGCTGGCACGAGCCGGGATTTCGAGTTCGTTGGTGCTAAGATGCCGCCCTCGCGAGGGAGTTCACCGCGACAGCCGATTGCCGTCGAAGGATTCATGCCGCGCCCGTCCAGACCAGGATCCACCCCCGGAA
>JBLMVY010000275.1:0-3609 GCA_050256935.1 Candidatus Levyibacteriota bacterium
CGTTCACCATCGGCGTCAGCATCGGTCTCGTCAACCTGGCCGAGGCGCCCAACACGCTGGCGAGCGTCCTGTCGGCGGCCGACGCCGCCTGCTACCTGGCGAAGGACAAGGGCCGCAACCGCGTCCAGGTCTACCTGCCCGAGGACCGCGAAGTCACCCTGCGCCGGGGCGAGATGGAATGGGTGAACCGGATCCACCGGGCGCTGGCCGAGGACCGCCTCTGCCTCTATGCGCAGCCGATGCTCGCCATGCACGCCATGCCGGGGGCCCGGGCGCATCACGAGATCCTCGTCCGCCTGATGGACGAGCGCGGCGACATCATCCCCGCGATCGAATTCATACCTGCGGCCGAACGCTATCACCTGATGCCGACGATCGATCGCTGGGTGATCCGCAGCGCGTTCCGCGTCCTGGCCGAGCGCATCGGATCGGGTGCAGGGCGCGACTCGGATTCCTACGCGATCAACGTCTCCGGGGCGTCGATCGGCGATGACCAGTTCCTCGACTACGTGCGCGAGAACTTCGCGCGATTCCGCATCCCGCATTCGATGATCTGCTTCGAGATCACCGAGACGACCGCCGTGACCAGCCTGTCGCGGGCTGCGCAGTTCATCGGCGCCTTGCGCGAGCCCGGATGCCGTTTCGCCCTCGACGATTTCGGCGTCGGCGTGTCGTCATTCACCTATCTCAAGCGCCTGCCGGTCGATTTCCTCAAGATCGACGGAAGCTTCGTGCGCAACATGCTGCAGGACCCGGCGGATTCGGCGATGGTCGAGGCCATCCATCGGATCGGCCGCGTCATGGGGAAGCAGACGATCGCCGAATCGGTGGAGACCGCGGCGACGCTGGATGCGGTGCGGCAGGCGGGCATCGATTTCGCGCAGGGCTTTGCGATCGCGATGCCGACGCTGTTCGCGCCGCCCGGCACGCGCAAGCTGCGCCTCGCAGCGCGCGGGCAGCCTGCGTCGTCGCGAACCTGACTTCAGACCACGAGGGAGCGAGATGGAAAAGAACGTTCGCGTCGCGCTGATCACCGGCGCAGGCAGCGGCATCGGCAAGGCGGCAGCGTTGGCATTGCTGGACGACGGTTGGCACGTGGTGCTGGCCGGACGCCGCAAGGGGGCCCTCGACGAGGCCGTCCGCGACGCCGGTGCGAACGGATCCCGCGCCGTGGCGATTCCGACCGATCTCACCCGTCCGGAATCGGTGCAGGCGCTGTTCGACGCCATCCAGGCGCACTTCGGGCGGCTCGACCTGCTGTTCAACAATGCCGGGACCGGGACCCCGGCGGTGCCGCTCGAGGACCTGACGGTCGAGCAGATCCGCGTCGTGATCGACACCAACCTGCTCGGGGCCTTCCTCTGCACCCAGGGCGCGATCAGGCTGATGAAATCCCAGTCTCCCCGCGGCGGGCGGATCATCAACAACGGTTCCATCTCCGCGCATGCGCCGCGCCCCCATTCCGCGCCATACACGGCGACCAAGCACGCCATGACGGGGCTCACCCGCTCGACGTCGCTCGACGGACGCAAGTACGACATCGCCTGCGGGCAGATCGACATCGGCAATGCCGCGACGGAAATGACGACGCGGATGGCGACCGGCGTTCTGCAGGCGAACGGCGAGATCTCGCCGGAGCCGCGGATGGACGTCGCGCATGTCGCCCGGGCGGTGGTCTACATGGCGAGCCTGCCGCTCGACGCGAACGTCCAGTTCATGACGGTGATGGCGACCAAGATGCCCTACGTGGGCAGGGGCTGAGTAACCAGCGAGTTGTCGCATCTTCTCGGCCCGCGCCAACCCGAAAACAATCAGATTCGGGGCGATCACTTCGACGCGTTCGTGCGCCGCAATGTCACCCACTGCGCAAGTCGAAGGCGCTTTGCTGCGATGCAACGCGCAGGTGGCACGGCAGCTTGCGTCTTCGATGGGTCGCGAGGCGATCCTTTGGCGGCTCGCCTGTCGCTCGGGTTTACAGTCGAATCGCTCAGGATAAGTGCGTACCGTACGTAACCCTGTGGATTCAGGCGGTTAACACGAGTGGTCCGCCGTATGCTTCCGGACCGCTCTGGATGTCCTGGGCCCGCTGCGCGTGTGGCGGCGCGCCGCCTGAGTCACCTGGGGGGGACGAGATGAAGGCTCCGAGCATGGCCGGCCTGGTCAGCGTGTTCCTCCTCGCCCTTCCGCAAGCGCACGCCGGCGTCCTGCCGCAGCCGTTCCTGGTCAGCGTCGATGCGACGGTGGACTGGTCCGCCCCGGACCCGTTCAGCGGCGGCACGTTCGCCGGATCGTGGCTGTTTCAGACCGGGACGTTCAGCGGAGACATCTGTGACATGCAGCCCTGCGGGACCTTCACGTCGGATGGGTCGTTTGGCGCGCTCGCCATTCCGGGCAATCCGGTGATCCCCGGCAATCCGGTGCACGCGCTGGTGCCGCCCGATCCCATCGTTCCGAACGACTGGCTGGTGTGGCAATTCGGCGGCACGATCACGTACCCAGGCGGTACAGCAGCACACAGCACCTGTGCATTTGCGACGAATTCCACTCCGACGGACCCATGTGCTCCTGCCACGCCACCCCTGATCCCGATCGGGCAGTTGCGATCAGCCGAGTTCGCGCCGTTCAGCGTCAGCGGCCCGATCTTCGCGTTCAGCACGGCGACCCAGGTCGGGACGTGGACGATCGGCGTCCGTCCCGTGCCGGAGCCCGCCACGCTGGCGCTGCTCGGCGTCGGGCTTGCCGGCATCGGATTCGCGCAGCGGAGAGGAAGACACGTCGCAGCGTGACTCGCAGCGCCCGCCACGAACGGCGCGCGATACGCGGAGGGAACGATAGGGTGATCGAAGTCGTGCTCGGTGGTCCCGCACACCTCTACTCCGGGTCGGCGGCGCTCGCGCGATAGCGCCACCGAATGTCGCGGGCGCAGCAGCCCTGGTGCTTCCGACGCTCGTTCCTGCGGCCCCAGCGGCCACTTTCAACTGGAGCCATCACCGCCACGGCACGATCGGCTGCCATCGGCTCATGTCAACAGGGGAGCACCTATGAAATTCGCCATCTTCGCCGCGTCCCTCGTCGCGATTGCAGTGTCGCCTGCGACTGCTGCTCAAGCTGCGGGCGCGCACCCGTCCGCGCCGGTAGAGGTCACGAACACTGCCGCCAATCCCGTCCCGATCCAGGCGCCCGGAGGGGTGACGGTTTCAGGGGGTGTGGCAATCGTCAATACGTCACCGATTCCGGTGACGGTCGTGCCTCCGCCTGCGGCACAGGACGTCATCTGTCGAACGGGCAGCGTGGCGGATAGTTCCGGCACCTGGCCCTATACCGATGGTGCCTTTCCTGTCGTGTGCCCACCGGGCGTGGTCGCACTGGATATCCATCGTGTGATTGTGGACCCGCAGGCAGGAGCGACGGTGTCGAACCTGGCCAACGCTTCAACCGATTACCTTGTCTATCAGGAATTGGTGTGGATAGCCCCAAGGTTGTCGGCGACGTCGGACCCGGCCGATGTGCAGTATGCGACGGCCATCCTCGGAATGTTCACCCAAAGTCGGCTGGAGAAGGAACTGTCGCGTCCGACGCGGATAAATCTCCAGTCCGACTGGATCGGCT
>JBLMVY010000276.1:0-6369 GCA_050256935.1 Candidatus Levyibacteriota bacterium
GGGATGCGGCGCGGGACGCGCTGCGCGGCGCGGCCGCCGCGCCACCGGCGAACAGCCGCCCGAACTCCAGCGAGCCATCGGCGCTTCGCCGCAGATCGATTTGCGGCGCCTCGACCGACACCCGATCGAGCGCGATGGTCCGGGCGAGGACGTCGATGCTGCCGACCGCCGCCTCGATCGTCTTCGCCGACACGAGCGGCGAACCGTCCCCGCGGCGCAGCGCGAAGTCGTCGATGCGCGCGCTGCCCGCGAGCGTCACCGTGCTGGGCGATCCCTTGTCGGTGACGAATGCCAGCTTGAGGCGGGTCGTCAGCGCACCGCCCGCGAGCTTCAGTCCTCGCGGCAGGGTTGCGTACTCGGCATACTCGGGCAGACGCAGGGCGTCGAAGTCGAGGTCGAGCGTGGCCTCTTCGCGATCGGCGAAAGGCGAGGTCGACGATCCGGTGAGCGAGAACCTGGCGCCGTCGACCACGCCCTCGAGCCTCGGGGTGACGAGGATCTTCGCCTCGCGCGGGAAGCTCGACAGGAAGGGAATGCCGATGCCGATGCCGGTGATCGAGCTCTTGTGCTGCTTGACCTCGTCGTCGATCGATACCGAGCCGTCGTCGACTTCGATGTTGGCGATCGCGAACGCCGGCGTGGGGCCGGTCGAGGGCGCGAGCGCGCGGTCGATCAGGTCCTGGACGTTCCAGCGGCCGTCGGCGCTGCGGGCCAGCTCGACCTGCGGCTGCACCAGCCTGACCGCGTCGAGCACCGGCGCGAGATGCCACAGCGACGAGATCGACATGTCGACGTCGAGGGTCGAGAACCTCAGCAGCGTGCGCGAGGGCACGCGGTCGGCCAGGGTGAAGCCGGACAGCTTCGCGTGCAGGGTGAAGGGATTGAACGCGACCTTGTCGATGGTCGCGCGGCGACCCAGTTCGGAATTCGCGAGCGCGATGAGCTTCGACTTGGCGAGCGGCGGGACGACCAGGAATCCCAGGGCCGCGACGATCGCCGCCAGCGCCGCGACCGCGATCAACGCATGGCGCAGCCTGCGTCGCCATGTCGGCTCGGGGGGGACTGGAGTGACTGCCATGCGCGAGGGTCAGCGCGAGCTCGGGCGTCCGGGTCCATTGTAGAACGGAAACGCGGCCATGCGTGGCCGACCCGGTAAACTCGGCGACGGCCTGCGCCGCCGATGGCGCCCGCCGCCCGACCCGTCAGCCCGTGGACAGCCTCGACTCGTACGCACGACTGCAGCTGTGGCAGATGGCCGCGCTGGCGATCGGCCTCGTCGTGCTGGCGGCGCTCGAATCCTGGTTCCCCCGGCATCCGCGGCGCCCGACGCGCGCGCGCGTCCTGCACTTCGCGCGCAATGCGGGTCTCTGGCTGGTGACCTCGGCCGCGATGAGCCTCGTGTTCGGCAGCACGCTGATGTATGCGGCGTACTGGCTCGAGGTCCACCGGATCGGCGTGCTCAATTTCATTGCGACGCCGCTGTGGCTGCGGGTCGTCGCCGGATTCGTGGCGCTCGACCTCGCCGACTACGTTTTCCACCGGATGAGCCACGAGATACGCTGGCTGTGGCTGCTGCACGCCGTGCATCATTCGGACGCGGACGTGGACGTCAGCACCAACCTGCGCGCGCATCCGCTGCACATCGTGGCGACCAGCCTGAGCAAGCTGGTCGTGCTCGCCGCGATCGGGATTCCGCTCTGGGTCTGGCTGCTGCGCGAGCTCGTGACGATGCCGATCACGCAGCTCCAGCACGCCGCGGTGCGCCTGCCGCGCCGACTGGAGGCGCTGCTGGGCCTGGCGATCGTCACGCCGGCGATGCACCAGCTCCATCATGCGCCGAGCGCGGCCCTCAACAACACCAATTTCGGCGGCATGCTTCCCTGGTGGGACCGCCTGTTTCGTACCTACACGCCGCCACTGGAGGCCGCGCCGACGGGATTCGGCCTCGACGCCCTGCGCGGGCGCCAATGGCAGACGGTGTGGGGAATGTGCGCGACGCCCTTCGCCGCGCGGGGCATCGACCCCCTCTGAACGCCGGTCAGCGGCGGCGTCGCAGCCAGTAGAACGAGGTGAGCATCAGCAGCAATGCCAGCGCCGTGAGCGCCTCGCGGCCCAGCGTCGGAATGGCCGCCTGGATGGCGCCCAGGCCGCTCATCAGCATGAACTGGTGCGCAACGCCGTCGCAGACGAATGCAATGACGCCGACGACCGCGGTCACCGCGCACTGGACCGACAGCGCGCCGCTGCGGGGACCGACCGCTGCAGGCGTGAAAGTGAGCTGCACGTCGCAGGTCTGTCCATCGGGGAGCAGCGCCCCGCCAGGGCAGGTGCCTCCGGTGACCTGGAATTCGCTGCTGTTCGATGCCACGCTCTGGATCTGCACGACCGTGCCGGGCGGCACCGGCGGCGGAACCGCGACCAGGTGCGCGGTGATGGTCTCGGTCTGCGGCGCGCCCGCGACCCCGACTGCCTGGGTGCCGAAATCCATTGTGCCGGTGACGGCCGGCGTCGGCGACCCGGTGAGCGACCCGGTGACCGTCGTCTGCGCGACCGCGGCGCCTGCGACGATCGTTGCGGCAACGAACAGCACCGCCTGCAATCCCCTCATGCTCCCCTCCGTCGGCAATGGCCGTGGTGCGAGTAGACGGGATCGGCACCGCCATTGTCAAGGCCGAGGCCCCCGATGAGCCCGACGTTGCAGATCGGGCCGCTTGCTCTCCCGCTGACGCCGCTGCTGTTCCTGGGCGCGGCGGCGCTGGGACTCTTCGCCGGCAAGCGCATCGGCGCACGATCGGGCATCGACGCCGAACCTGCGATCCTCGGCCTGCTGGTGATCGGGCTCCTCGCCGCACGCGCGGGCTTCGTCTGGGAGTGGCGCGGGGCCTACCTGCGCCATCCGCTCGACATCCTCGACCTCCGCGACGGCGGCTACGAGCCCGCCTTTGGCGTCGCCGCGGCCTGTCTCTATGCGCTGCGTCGCGTGCAGCGCCAGCGCGCGCTGCGCAATCCGCTGGCCGCCGCGGCGCTGACGATCCTCGTCGCCTGGGGAGGCGGAATGCTCGCCATCGGGACCTTCCCGGCCGGCGTCACGACCCTGCCGCCGCTGTCCCTGCACACCATCGACGAGCGCGAGATCAGCCTCTCGGCATTCGCCGGGAGACCCGCGGTCGTGAACCTCTGGGCATCGTGGTGCCCGCCCTGCCGACGCGAGATGCCGGTACTCGAGCGCGCCCAGGCGGCGAGCCCGGACATCGATTTCGTGTTCATCAACCAGGGCGAGACCCGGGAGCGCGTCCTTGCCTACCTGCAGGACCAGGGGCTCGGCCTGCGCAACGTCCTGCTCGATCGGACCCGCGCGGCGGGCACCGCCTTCGATCGGGAGGCGCTGCCGGCGACGCTCTTCTTCGACGCTCGCGGCCGCCTGGTGTCGGCGCGCACCGGCGCCCTGTCCGAGGCCACGCTCGCCGCAGGTCTCGCCGCGCTGCGCGGCGCGAAGGGTGCCCTCAGGTGACCAGGTGCTGCGGGCGCCCCGCCTCCCAGCCCTCGATGTTGTCGATCAGCTGGTCGGCCAGGAACTGCATCGCGCCGTCGGAGGCCCAGGCCACGTGCGGGGTCAGGATGAAATTCGGCAGCCGCAGGTCGAGCAGCGGATTGCCCTCCTTTGGCGGCTCGCGCGTGAGGACGTCGAAGCCCGCACCGGCGATCCAGCCTGCCCGCAGTGCGGTGATCAGCGCAGTCTCGTCGACCAGCCCGCCGCGGCTGGTGTTGATCAGGATCGCATTGCGCTTCATCCGGCGCAGCTCGGCCTCCCCGATCATGCCGCGCGTCTCGGCGGTCATCGGGCAGTGCAGCGAGAGAACGTCGCTCTGCTCGAGCACCGTGTCGAAGGGCACGAAGTCGACACCCTCCGCCTTGGGCGGAGCGTGGTCGGCGAACAGCACCTTCATGCCGAAGCCGCGGGCGATGCGCGCCGTCCCCTGGCCGATGCTTCCTTCGCCGACGATGCCGATGGTCGACCCGGCGAGATCGCCGATCGGGTAGTCGAAGAAGCAGAACGTGTCCACCTGCTGCCAGCGTCCCGCCTCCACCGCCTGGCGATACGCGAGCAGGTTGCGCCGCAGCGCCAGGACCATCGCGAACACGTGCTCGGGAACGGTGTTGACCGCGTAATTGCGGATGTTGGCGACCGCGATGCCGCGCGCCCGGCAGGCCGCGATGTCCACGGCGTCGTAGCCGGTCGCCGCGACGGCGATCATCTTCAGGTCGGGCAGCCGCTCGAGGTCATGAGCGCGCAGCGGAATCTTGTTGGTGATGGCGACCGTCGCACCGGCCAGGCGCGATGCGACCTGCTCCGGCAACGTCGTCGCGTGCTCGACCCATTCGTGGGCGAAGCGGGGCCGGCGCAGATTGGCCCGCAGTGACGAACGATCGAGGAAGACGACCTTGTGCATGGCTCCCACCCGGTTGATTGCCAAGACCGGATGATAGCGGGGCCCCGGGCGCCCGGCCGCCGTCGCTGGACGCGGGCCCCGGGGCGGGAGTAGCCTGTCCGCCCCTTTTCGCATTGCAGCAGACCATGCGCCGGATTGCCCTGCTCGGCATCATCGCGTTGTCGCTCGTCGCAAGCGCAGGCGCGGCGGCCGGCGCCCCTCCGAAGCACGCGCGCTCGCCAATCGCGATCCGCTCGCTCGACGACACCGTCCTGAAGATGCCGCTGGCCAAGGGCGTCTCGCCCGATGACGCCGTGCAGTCGATGAAGCTGCGGGCGAATCTGCTGAACATGCACCTCGTGGCGGAACTGCCACTCTCGCGGCAAGTGAGCGCGATCACGGGGAAGCCCTCTCCCTACGTCACCATCCTTCAGTTCTGCGATGCACTGACCGCGCGCAGGATGCTGGACGACAACCTCGATTTCGCCGCCTATCTGCCATGCCGGATCGCCCTGGTCGAGGACGCCAGGGGCCGGGGCTGGCTGGTGATGATGGACCTCGACATGATCCTCAACGCGGCCGACCTCTCGCCCGGGTTGAAGGCGAGAGCCCTCGAGGTCCGCGACAAGCTCGAGGACATCATGCGCGCCGGCGCCAACGGGGACCTGTGATCACGATGGATCCCCGCGACGCGAGTTGCCACGGGAAGGTGCAGGCCTAGCGCGGATTCCCCCCGCGCGCCGGCGGTCCGCGCCCCTGGTCCTGCCCGGGTCCCCTGCCATGCGGAACAGGCTGCCCGGGACCCCGGCCCCGCTGTGCCTCGTAATGCTGCCGGACGGCAGGATCCTGCGGCCTGTAGCGGTAGTGCTGGGCCTCCAGCGCCTGCTGCTCGCTCGCTCGCGGATATCGAGATCCCGAGTACTGCCGCTGATACCTCGGCAATGGCGCCGGCGCCGGTGCGACGCGCCGGTCCCAGTGCTCCCACCCGTGCCGGTCCTGCGCCCAGGCGCCGCCCCAGTGCTCGCCCCAGTGCGGAGGCGCGCTCGCCGACCAGCCGTGGAAGTACGCGGGAGGCGCCCGGTAGTAGCGGACCGGAATGCGCAGGATGACCAGCGGCACGGCGTAGGGACTCACCAGATCCCAGGGACCGTTGTACCAGGAGCTCACGTACCAGTTGTCGTACTGGTAGACCCAGTACATGCCGTCGTAGAAGAAATAGTTGGAGCTGAGACGCGGCGCATAGTAGACGGGGTAGCCGGGGACGGGCACCAGCCGCGGATACACCGGAACGTTGATTCCGATGCTGACCCCGGGAACCCCGATGGCGACGCTCACCTGCGCAAGCGCCGACGTGCTTGCGCAAAGCAGCATCGACAACGCGACGAGTGCGGTACGCATCCTCTGTCCTCCCGCGGGCTTGCGCCGGCCACGCGGCGGCCGGCTCGTCACAGATCCTAGCCGAGCGAGCGCGATCCGCGCCACCGGGCGGACGCCGGACCTTGCGTAGGATCAAGCCTACGTGTGGCGGGGTCCGAGCAGGGGCGATCGCAGCGGATGGGCCCACGAGTCCTGAAGCGCGCAAGCTCGCGGCGGGCACGAAAGCCAGGACGGCCGCTCTTGGCGGCCGTCCTGGGGAAGGTTGGTGGAGGTGGCGAGAATCGAACTCGCGTCCGGAAGACCTCTACAGTCGGGACTACATGCTTAGTCACGTCGTTTGGATCTCGCTCCCCTGCCGCCGGCGGACAGGCTGCAGGGAAGCCAGTCACCTTGATTTAGCGCTACACCCAAGTGACCCGGATGGGCGCGATCGCTCTAAATGTCCCCGCTGCGACTTCCGGTGTTACCCGGTTGCCGCCCGGGCTGAGCGCCGCCCGGTGCGAGGTCCGGCGGGATTAAGCCGCCAGAGCGTACGTTTCGTCGTTCGCAGTTAAGTTTGCGA
>JBLMVY010000277.1:0-3311 GCA_050256935.1 Candidatus Levyibacteriota bacterium
CGGGCGCCGATCTCCTCAAGGACCGCGCACTCCTGGCGGCGGAAGCCGCGCTGCCCTGGGAGCGTGCGCATATCTGCGCGCTCCTTGGCCTGCTCGAGGACCCTTACGCCAACCTTGCAGCCACCGAAGCCTATGTCGCTGCCAATCCCGGCGACCTGCTGGTCATCTCGCAACTTTGCGGTTATCTGATCTTCTATGGGGGTGCGCGCAAGCTCGAGCGCGTTCTGAACATCATGGAGTCGGTCGATCCCGGTCTGCATGATGACTGGGCGTTTCTCGCACGCATGGGGTTCGCAGCCAGCGAGGCCGGGGATCGGACCCGTGGTCGCGCGCTCGTCGAGCGAGCGCTGCGGCAGCGACCGCAGGCTCCCTACGTCATCCACAGCTATGCCCACGTGCTGCACGATCAGGGGGAGCCCGAAGCGTCGCTGGATCTGCTGGGTGACTGGCTGAGCGAGCACCGTCCGTCGGCCGAGGGCGGCGCCATGTATGGTCACGTCCAGTGGCACCTGGCACTGGCACAGTGGCAGCTGGGGCTGACCGAGGAGGCATGGCAGCGCTATGAGCGTTACTGCGCACCCGAGACCACCCGCTGCGGTCCGGTGCTGACACTGGCCGATTGTGGCGGTTTCCTGTTGCGTGAATATCTGCGCACGGGGACTACCCGCCCGGTGTCGGCCGCAGTTGGCGCGCTGTGCGAGCGCTTCGACGCCATGCTTTCGCATCCCTTCATAGCGCTGCACATCGCCGGTATCCAGGCATCGGCCGGCGACGTTGCCGGACTCGAGCAAAGCAGGGCGGCCATCGCGGCCAGGGAGTCCAGCGACCAGGCGCAGCTTGCGCTCAGGCTGGTCGACGCCGTCAGCCGGTTTGCAAGGGGGCAGTACGCCGAGGCGGTCGAGACATTGCAGTTGGTGTCGCCCGATCAGCGCGTCGGCGTGGGTGGAAGCCGCGTCGAGCGCATGCTGATCGATCTGCTCGAAGCCAGAGCCGTCGCGCTCGCCGCGTAATTGCGGGATCCCTGGGGCACCATCGAAGGTGGTGGTTCACCGCAAGCTGCTGGTAATAGTGATAATAGAGTCATTGGCTTATGTAGCTTATCTATAGTGCTGCATTAAGCATGGCGCCGCACAGGGCGACCATACGACCAGGCAGTCGCGGAATGCCACCGCTTCGCCGTCCGGGACCCCGGCGTGGCTGGAAGACTGCGAGCATCGACCTCGGGAAACAGGTGGTTCTTAAGGCCCCTGGTCGTGCGCGGCGGCTTGGCGTTCACCAGGAGATCCAGCGACGGCGCTCCGCGAGCGCGCTGTCAGGGTCGGATCGGGATGGTCGCCTGAGTCCGACGGATTCCACAGGAAATTCAGGCCAAGGGGGCGCCGACGGTTCCCATTGCAAGGCGCGATCGGCTTGGGGTGGTGGTCTTTGTTCAGGTAGTCTTGGTGCGTATAATTGGTATTATGTAAAATCGTGTACGAAGCCGAAACCAGCAGCGAAAAGCCTTCTCGGCGCTCCCCGCCCAACCGCCATCCCCCCCTCGCCGCGCACTCGTCGGCCGACCCTACAATTGATTGCGGGCATCGCCGGTTGGCCCGAAGCGCCGGCGGGAACGCCGCGGTCGCCGCGCGATCCGTCGCAACGACATCGGGTCACGAGCGCGCTGGGGACATCCGGCGCACGGACTGCAGGGACGCGTCGTGGCGAACCCGCAGAGCGTCGGGTTTCCCTCGACTCGCGCATGCCGATCGCAGGCTCCGGACGCGAACTCGGTAATCAGGAGGTCGGGCGCCAATCGGCCGCGACATATCCGATGCGTCGTGTCACGACAGGTCGACCTCTGACCTGTCGACCCGGCTTACACTCGCGCCAGTCGGCATAAGGGGCGGCCGTAGTGGTGACGCGAATAATCAGACGGTTAGCGCGCGTGGCCTGCCCGTTGCTTACCTCGCCTGCGCTGAACGTGCCGCGAGCGCCGGAGGGCGTGGCGCCGCTGGAGCACGAAGCGAGGGGGATTCCTTGGTACTGCGCGTCGAAGTAGGCGGGCCGGCTCATCTTTATGCCCACGATGTTCCGCCCGGTGCGGTTGCGGTCGGAACGGTCACGCGAGATTCGGGCGCGATCGGCGCCCTGCTCCGCTTTCGCAATGGCACCTACGCACAGATGAACGGTGCGATGCTCCGGGCGCTCGATCGCGCCGAGGTGATCGGCGCCATGCTCGACACCAAGCCCGCCTTGCCCTAGCCGCCAGCGTCCTGCTTCAGGCCCGCGCAGGCTGCCCCAGCCACTCGCCGAAGGCGCGCGAGACGGCGTCCGGCTGCTCCATGGGGCTCATGTGACCGCAGTCGTCGACGACGACGAGGCGCGAGCCGGGGATCGCGCGCTGGATCGCCTCGTGCTGCTCCGGCGGCGCCCACGAATCCTCGCGACCGGTGAGCACCAGCGTCGGGACGCGGATCCCGGGAAGCAGCGGCCGCGCATCCGGCCGCGCGAGCAGCGCGGCGATCTGCGCCGCGAAAATCTCCGGGCTGCGGCGCTCGAACATGTCGAGCACCGCGTCGTAGACCGGGCCGCCGACCCGGCGGGTATGCACCATGCCGCGCGCCCATTCGCGCGCCATCGCACGCATGCCCTCCTTGCGCGCGAGGGCGAGGAGCGCAAGACGTCCGGCGCGCTCGCGCTCGCCCGCCTCCCCGGCGGGCAGCGGGGTCGCGCCGGTGTCGAGGAGCGCGAGTCGTTCGACGCGCTCGGGAGCAAGCCGCATGATCTCCAGGGCGATCCGGCCACCCATCGAATGGCCGGCGAGGGCGAAGCGCGTTGCGGGGATCTGCGCCAGCGTGCGTTTCCCCATCTGCGTCAGCGAATCCGCGTCGCCGTAGTCGGCCACGAACGTATCGACGCGATCGCCAAGCGCTTCGCGCTGCGCAGCCCAGACGCTGGCGTCGCAGACGAGTCCCGGAAGAAGAACCAGGAGCGGGCGTGACATCCCGCCCATTGTGGGCAGCACCGCAGCCCTTGTCGAGGCGATGCGGCGACCGCGGGCGTGGGCCGGGCACCCGGAGGCACTCGCCGGATCAGGCCGCCGGCGACCCGCCCTCCCCGCCGACGGGCGGGCGATGGAGAAAATCCCGGGTCATCGGATAGCCGGTCCCGACGCTGCCCTTGCTGACCGTCACCTGGAAGAGGTCGAGTGCCAGGGTCCTGGAGCGGAACACCTCGGCGCAGGACCACAGGTAGCTGCGCCACCTGCGACGGAACGCCTCGTCGAAGCGCGCCGGATCGAGGGCGTGGATCGCGTCCCAGTTGCGGTCGAA
>JBLMVY010000278.1:0-8576 GCA_050256935.1 Candidatus Levyibacteriota bacterium
CCCGCCCGACTACGACGAGATGTCGGGCGAAGTCTGGTACCCGGTGGGGCCGCACGACGTCTTCCCCGAGGAATTCGCGACCTTCCTGCTGACCGATCCGCGGGTGCGCGAGGCCTTCATGACCTTCCACGCCGACCTGCTCGCCCCCGCTTGGTGGCAGCGGACGCAGCAGGCGATACGCGAGGGCCGGCAGACCGAGGTGCTCTCCTACCCGGAGAGCGTCCGCTTCCGCCCGCCGGCGGCGCGCCAGCGCGCCGGCGCCTGATCGCGGCGCCCGCGGCGGCGGTGTTATCCTCGATCGATCGTTCCCCTTCCCGGAGCCCGTGCATGTTCCAGCGCCCCTTCCGTCTCTGCCTTGCCCTCGCTGCGCTCGCTCTCGCTGCCTGCCAGACAGGCCCCACGGCGAAGGAGATCGAGGAGGCGAAGCAGACGATCGACTGCCAGTACGGCAGCGATCGCTACGTCATCCGCTTCGTCGAGGCCGAGGCGAGGATCCTCATGCCCGACGAGTCTCGGGTCATCCTCTATCAGGTCCCCGCGGGCTCGGGTTTCCGCTACATGAACGGCTCGATGGAGGTGCGGGGCAAGGGGCTCGACGTCCAGCTGCTGCGCAACCAGTCGGCGATGCGGCTCACCTGCAAGCCCTACGAGATCCCGAAAGCCAAGTAGCGGGCAGCGCGACGCCAGCACCCCGCAGCTATCGGCGCCTGGCGCGCTCCGCGGGATCGACGTCGACGTACTGCCACACATCCGCATGGATCGGGTGCGGGACGTAGTCGTGGATCCAGGGCTGGTGCAGCCCATCGGCGATCAGGTGGAAGGTGAGCCGCCACGGCGCATACGCAATCGCGATCTGGGTCATCCGGTCGAACAGCTGCGTGCGCTGCGGTGAATCGGGCAGCCTGCGCGCCTCCTCGAACAGCCGGTTGAACTGGGGCAGGTCGAACTGCGCATTGTTCTCCTGCGCCGCATTGGGACCGTAGAGCAGCTGCATGAAATTCTCGGCGTCGGGATAGTCGGCATTCCAGCCGTCGCCGCGCATCGGGATCTTGCCCAGGCGCGCCATCTTGCGCAGCTCCGGCACGCGGTCCTGCCGGAACGCCATGCGGATGCCGATCGCGTCCATGTTGCGCTTCCACAGCTCGTCGCCCTGGCGCGCCGCGGAGTCGGGTGTCGACCAGCGCACGACGGTCAGCGGCTTGCCGTCCGGCGTCTCGCGATAGCCGTCGCCGTCGATGTCCTTGTAGCCGAAGCGGTCGAGCAGCGCCCGCGCGGCCGCCGGATCGTAGACCTGCGCCTGGGTCTTCAGGCTCGGGTCGTAACCCGCGATGTCGGGAGGAATCGGGCCGTTGGCCGGTATCGCCCGGCCCTTCAGCAGCACGCGGATCAGCGAGCCGACGTCGTAGCCCATCGCGATCGCGCGGCGCAGCGCGATCTTCGCGGGCGTATAGCCGCCCACCACCGGGTCCTTCATGTTGAAGTAGGTCCAGTAGGTGTTCGGCCGGATCAGGACGTCGTGGACGATGCCGCGCGCGGCCAGCGCCGGCTTCAGCTTGCCCGCGTCGAGCGCCTGGTCGATGAAGTCGGTGGGAATGTTGTCGAGGATGTCGATCTCGCCCCTGAGAAAGGCCAGCCAGCGTGCCTGTCCCTCCTCGACGATGCTGATCTCGATGCGGCCGGGTAGCGGCAGGCGCTTGCCCTCGAGCGCCGCCGCGATGGGCTGCGACGCCGGCGGGATCGGTCCGGTCGGGGTGTAGGTGCTCGCGCGAAAGCCCGGATTGGCGACCAGCACGATCCTTGCGCTGCGGCGATACTCGCCGAGCATGTAGGGGCCGGTGCCGACCGGGTGCGCGCCGATGTCGTTGCCGTAGGCCTCGACCACCTCGCGCGCCTGGGCCGCGACGTTGGGGACGGCAAGGGCGTAGGCGAAGCGCAGGTCGGGTTGGGTGAGGCGGATACGCAGCGTATGGCGGTCGACCACCGTCAGTCCCGCAATCGGGGTGTCGTAGTCGAAATGCCCGGTCCTGATGGCCCGCGCGCGCGCTTCATCGGCGCCGACGATCTTGCCCTCGAACAGCCACAGCCACGGCGACTTCACCGCCGGATCGAGGATCCGCTCGATGCCATAGGCGAAATCCGCCGCGGTGAGCTCGCGGCGCTTCCCCCTGAAGGCCGGGTCCGGCGTGAAGTAGATGCCCTTGCGCAGCTTGCAGATGTAGGTCCTGCCGTCGTCCTCGACCACCGGCATCGCTTCGAGCGCGCGCGGCACCAGCCGGACCGGGCGCGCGAGGTAGTCGTATTCGAGCATCGTGTCGAAGACGTTGTCGATGATGCTGTCGGAGGCCGCATCGGAAGCGAACGCCGGGTCGAAGCTCGTCTCGGCGATGGGAAAGGCGACGTGCAGCGTCTTCGCAGGGTCGGCCGCGTCCGCGGAGCGGGCGGCGACGATGGCGAAGGGGATGGCGAAGCATGCCGCGAGCAGGACGGGCAGCGCCGGGATGCGCGAGAATCCGGAAGCCATCGTTTGCGGAGAGGTCGGCAAGCAACGAGGCGCGCATCGTAGCATTCGACGCGCAACCGCACTCCAACCCGGCAGAGGAGTCCCGATGGAAATGAAGCGGATGAGCGGCGGCAGCCTGCGCGCCGCCGGCTACGACGAGCGCAACCGCAAGCTGGTCGTCGAACTGACGTCGGGAACCCTCGAGTTCAGCGGCGTCCCCGGCGAGGTGTGGCGAAGGTTCTCCGGCGCGTCGTCGCCGTGGAGCTATTTCCGCGACAACATCGAGGAGGAATACACGGCGCGGCGCATCCGGTGACGCCCGGCCCGCCCGGCCGGCATGGGCCAACCCGGTCCATCCCCGCCGGCGGCTGGATGGCCGTGGCGGGGATGCGCGGGCGCAGCGTCTGCGCGGTGACTACTGGATCGTCAGCTTGCGGGCGGTTGCGACCGGCTTCTTCGCCAGCGTCAGTTCGAGCACGCCCTTGTCGAACTTCGCCGAGCTCGCCGCCTCGTCGAGCTCCAGCGGCAGCGTGAAGCTGCGGAAATAGCGCCCGAAATAGCGCTCGCTGCGCAGGACGCGCGTGCCCTCCGCGGGCTCGGTGGCGCGCTTGACTTCCGCGGTGATCGACACCTGGTTGCCTTCGATCGCGACCTGGATGTCTTCCTTGGCCACACCGGGCATGTCGGCGTGGACGACGTAGGCATTGTCGTTCTCGCTGACGTCGATGCGCACGCTGCGGGGCACATCGCGCTCGGCGGGGAGCGGGCGGAAGAAGCTGCGGAGCAGGCTGTCGACGGCGGTGTCGGCGAACGGATCGTAGATCTGCAGTCTGGTCATGGCGGATTCCTTTGCGTTGTTGGTGGGCCATGTCGGCAGGCAACGCGCGCGGCGCCGCCGGCGTACGGCTGTACCCGCAATCTAGGGTCCGCCCGCAGGGATTCAAGTCCCCGTGAGTCCGTCCGTCGGTGAGTCGGGGGGGGGGGGCGGTGAGCCGGGGGTGGGGGCGCTCGGCGGCGGCCAGCGGTGCGCGGCGTGAGGAAGTGGCCGATAATGTCGGCCCATGGCCCGACCCGACCCCACGTCATCCCCGACCTCCGCCCAGCGCAGCGAGCTGGACGCGCGGCTGCGCGAACGCCGGCGGGAATTGCGCGCCGACGTCGCCGCCAAGCTCATGACGCAGGACGACCCCCATCTCGTCGGCTTGCGCAACCGGATGCAGGACACCGACGACTGGGCCGCGGCCGACGCGATGGCGGCCCAGGACATCGCGCTGGTTTCGCACGATCTCGCCGAGCTGACCGAGGTCGAGCAGGCGCTGGCGCGCATGGCCGACGGCAGCTACGGCCAGTGCGTCGACTGCGGCAATCCGATTCCCCACGCCCGCCTGCATGCCTATCCGACTGCGATGCGATGCGTCGGCTGCCAGGAGCGGCGCGAGAGCGCCGGGCGCCGGACCGGCGGGCCCGCTTAGGCGCGCCGGCGGCGCTTCGTACCCACCCCGCCCGAAGTCTTCTTCCGCGGGGCGCCGCCGTGGGCGGCCAGCCAGGCGAAGAACTCGCGGTACCACAGCCGGGAGTTCTGGGGCTTCAGGATCCAGTGATTCTCGTCGGGGAAATAGACCAGCCGCGCCGCCACGCCCTTCGCCTTGAGCGAGTTGTAGTACTGCAGGCCCTGGGTGGCGGGCACGCGGTAATCGAGCTCACCGTGGATCACCAAGGTCGGCGTCTTCGCGTTCTTCACGTAGTGGTGCGGCGACTGGCGCATCACCCGCGGCTCGTCGTCCCAGTGGAACGCACCGAGCTCCTTGGCGAAGAACCGGTAGCCGTCGGTCGCCATCATGCTCACCCAGTCATAGCAGCCGGCGTGGCAGACATAGGCGCGGTAGCGGTCGGTATGGCCGTTCATGTATGCGACCATGAATCCGCCATAGCTGCCCCCGGTCGCCATCAGGCGCGCGCGGTCGATGTATCCCTGGCGCAGAAGGAAATCGGTGCCCGCCTCGGTGTCGGCGAGCTCCTTCTCGCCGTAACGTCCGGTGATCGTCTCGAGGAACTTCTGCCCGAATCCCGACGAGCCGTGGTAGTTGACGGCGGCGACGACGTAGCCCTGTCCGGCGAACACCTGCCCGTTCCACCGGTAATGCCAGCCGTCGTGATGGGAGGCATGCGGGCCGCCGTGGATCGAATGCATCAGCGGCCACTTCCTGCGTGAATCGAAGTCCGGCGGGTAGGTGACGAACATCTGCACCGGCTCGCCGTTCCAGCCCTTGACGGTGAATTCGCGCACCTCGCCCAGCGCATGGCGCGCGAGCAGTGCCTGGTTGAGCGACTCGATCGGCCGCTCGCCGCTGCCATCGCCCTGTGCGGAGAACAGGGCTGCGGGATGCACGGCGCTGTCGCGCGCATACACCAGCACGCTGCCGTCGGCCGAGCGCGCAAAACCCGCGATCGTCCCGCCCGGGACGAGCTGCGTCGGCATTTCGTTGGACAGCGGATGGCGCCACAGCCCGACGCGGCCGCGGTCCTCGACCAGCGACAGCAGCGCCGTGGAATCGGCGGTCCACTGCAGGTGGTGCGTGGCGCGGTCGAACGCCGGGGCGATCACCGCGACCTTGCCCGATCGGCGCTCCATGACGCGCAGCCTGCCCTGGTCGTTGAACGAGCGCTCCGTGTCGTAGGCGTGCCAGGCGATGTAGCGGCCATCCGGCGAGTAGCAGGGATGCTCGTCGGACATGCCGCTGTCGGCGGTCAGGTTCTTCCAGCGCCCGGACTTCAGGTCGACGACCGCGATGTCGGCGCGGTTCATCATCGCCGGCTCGGCGTTGGGGTCGATGGTCAGCGCGAGCTCGCGACCGTCGGAAGAGATGTCGTAGTGATCGGGCGTCGGTTCCCAGGGCTGCAGAGCAAGGCCGGTGCCGGCGAGCACGTCGCGACAGCGCCCGGTCGCGACATCGCAGACGAAGACGTGCGGCTCGCGACCGTCGGTCAGCCAGTGGTCCCAATAGCGGTATTCGCCGCGCTCGCTGATGTGTGCCTTGACCTTGTCGTCCTTGCGCGACTTGAGGCGCTTCGCCTGGGCCGCGTCGCCGTCGAGATCGCGCCATACCCAGGACACGAAGGCGATGCGCTTGCCGTCGGGAAACCACTTGATCGCCGTCGCCCCTGTCGCGAGGTTGGTGAGTCGCGTCGCCTCTCCGCCGTCGGGCGCGATCAGGTAGACCTGCGCCTCGGCATCGTCCTTGCGTTTGGCGGTGAAAGCGATGCGCGACCCGTCCGGCGACCAGCGCGGATCGCTGTCCTTGTCGCCTGCGGTCAGCCGGCGCGGCTTGCCCGCCGCGCGAGCTGCGCCGCCCGGATGCCCGGTCGGGAACAGCCACAGCTCGGTCGACCCGACATTGCTGTCCATGTCGTTGGACGTCACCGGCGCGCAGGCCAGCGACCCGTCGGGGGAGACCGTCGGCGCGCCGATGCGCTTGAGCGCCCAGAGTGCTTCGGCGTCGAGCGGGGGCTTGCTGCGAAGCGGGCGGACCCTGGGCGTCGTGGGCATGCGTGATTCCTGTCGGAGTAGAATGAAAGGCGCGATTCTAGCCCGGGCGTGTCGCGGCGCCCGTCCGCGGACGGCCAGGAACGGGCCCGGGTTTCGTGGCGACTCCCCCGATATCGCTGGTCGACTGCAGGAGTCGACCATTCAACCGCCTGTCTGGACTTTCATCTGACAATGACCGCAATGAACTACCGCCGGCTCGGACGTTCCGGCCTCAAGGTGAGCGAGCTCTCGTTCGGATCCTGGGTCACCTACGGCAACCAGCTCGACGAGGGCGTCGCTCGCGAATGCATGGCCGCGGCCTACGACGCGGGCGTCAACTTCTTCGACAACGCCGAGGTCTATGCGAAGGGGCGCTCCGAGACGATCATGGGCGACGCCCTGAAGAAGCTCGGGTGGCGCCGCGAGTCGTACATCGTCTCGACCAAGTTCTACTGGGGCCTCTACGACGGCCCGAACCAGAAGAACACGCTGAACCGGAAATACCTGATGCAGGCGATCGACGGCTCGCTGGCGCGCCTTGGCCTCGACTACGTCGATCTCGTGTTCTGCCACCGCGCCGACCCCGATACGCCGATCGAGGAAACCGTGCGCGCGATGAACGACATGATCGTCGCGGGCAAGGCGCTGTACTGGGGAACCTCGGAATGGAGCGCCGCCGAATTCGCCGCGGCCTGGGCGATCGCCGAGCGTCACCATCTGCACAAGCCGGTGATGGAGCAGCCGCAGTACAACCTGTTCCACCGGGACCGCGTCGAGAAGGAATACCAGCGGCTGTATGCCGACTACGGCCTGGGAACGACCATCTGGAGCCCGCTTGCATCCGGCCTGCTGACCGGGAAGTACTCCGACGGCATCCCGGCGGATTCGCGCGCCGCCCTCAAGGGCTTCGACTGGCTCGCCGAGCGCATACTCGAACCCGGCCGCATCCGGCAGGTCAAATCGCTCGCGCCGATTGCCGAGGAGCTGGGATGCACGCTGGCGCAGATGTCGCTCGCGTGGTGCCTGAAGAACCCCAACGTCTCGACGGTGATCACCGGCGCCAGCCGCCCATCGCAGGTGACCGAGAACATGAAGGCCCTGGAGGTCGTCGCCAAGCTCACCCCCGAGGTGATGGCCCGGATCGAGGCCGTCGTCACGCCCTGAAGCGATCGCCCTCCCCCGCCTGCCATCGGCCCAGATCGTTCGCGATCGCTGCTGACCGCCCGCCCGCATGAATCCGCTCGAATCCTGGACTGAAGAGCAACGCTCGGCCTTCCTGTATCGGGCCTGCGCCGAGGCGGAATCGGGCACCGTGCGCGCCGAGCTGTTCCGGCGCCTCGCCGGCGAGGCCGAGGCGCAGGCGACGATCTGGCGCGCCCAGCTGACGGCGCGCGGCCACCCGGCGCCGGGACCGTTCGTGCCCGACGCGCGCACGCGCCTGGTGGCGAGGCTCGTCCAGTGGCTGGGACCGCGGCGGCTGCGCGGCGTGCTGGCGGCGATGAAGGTCCGCGGCATGACCGTCTACGGCAGCGCGCCGCCCTCCGAACCGGGGCACGCCGCGCCGACGCCGGGCGCGCAGTTCGAGCGCCGGCACCGGGGCCTGGGCAGCGGCGGCAACCTCCGGGCGGCGGTGTTCGGCATCAACGACGGCCTCGTGTCCAACGCCAGCCTGATCCTCGGCGTGGCGGGTGCCAGCTCCGACGTCAAGGTCGTGGTGCTCACCGGCGTCGCGGGCATGGCGGCAGGCGCGTTCGCGATGGCCGCCGGCGAATACGTGTCGGTCCAGTCGCAGCGCGAGCTCTACGAATTCCAGATCGGGCTGGAGCGCGACGAGTTGAAGGAATACCCGGAAGCGGAGGCGCAGGAGCTCGCGCTGATCTACGCGGCCAAGGGACTGCCCCCGAAGCAGGCCGACCGCCTGGCCAAGCGCCTCGTCGCCGACCCCGAGCACGCGCTCGACACCCTCGCCCGCGAGGAGCTGGGTCTCAACCCCGGCGAGCTCGGTTCGCCGCTGGGCGCCGCCGCGAGCTCGCTCATATCGTTTGCGATCGGTGCCTTCGCGCCCCTCGCGCCCTACCTGTTCGGCGGCGGCGCCCACGCGCTGCCGTGGACCATCGGCGTCACTGCCACCGGGCTGTTCGGCGTCGGCGCGGCGCTGTCGCTGTTCACCGGCCGGAATGCGCTGTACTCCGGCGCGCGGATGCTCGCGCTGGGTGCGGTCGCCGGCATGGTCACCTTCGCCATCGGCCGCATCCTCGGCGTCGCCGCGGCGTGATCGCCCCGGCGCGCAGCCGCCGGTCGGACCCGCGGTCCTGACCGCGCCATGGCCGCAGCGACGGGCACCCTCAGGTTGAAGCCGGGCCGCGAGCGATCGCTGGCGCTGCGGCATCCGTGGATATTCTCCGGCGCCATTGCCTCGGTCGAGGGCGACCCCGCGCCCGGCGCAACCGTGGACGTCATCGCCGCCGACGGCACGTTCGCCGCGCGCGCCGCCTGGTCGCCTGCATCGCAGATCCGCGGCCGGGTCTGGAGCTTCGACGCCGATGCGCT
>JBLMVY010000279.1:0-14700 GCA_050256935.1 Candidatus Levyibacteriota bacterium
GGAGCGGGCCGATCGAGCGCCAGCGCACCAGGGTGTGCACGTGCAGCAGCATCGGCATCGCCGCGATCGATTCGAGCAGCAGGACCGCGGGGATCGCGAAGCGGGGCCCGAACAGCAGCGCGAGCGGAGGCGTCATCACCATCGCGCCGCCGAAGCCGGTGATGCCGCGCACCACCCCGGCGACGGCGGCGATCGCGCCGGCGGCGATCAGCGGCGCGGCGTTCATGCGCCGCTTGCGCGTCGCCGGCGCGGGGGCGCCGGCATCATCGTGCCCGGGCGCGATTCGGAGGGCTCAGCGCTCGGGCTCGAACTCATCGTGGATCAGGTCCCGGATCCGCTGCTTGAGTGCGAGGAACGCGGGATCGGTCTCGCGCCGCGGCCGCGGCAACTCGACGCGGATCTCGGCCTTGACACGGCCGGGGCGCCGCGTGAGCACGACGACCTGGTCGGAGAGCAGGATCGCTTCCTCGATGCTGTGCGTGACCAGCACCATCGTCTTGCGCACGCGGGGGTCGTCGCTCGCCAGGATGCGTCCCATCTCTTCCTGCATGCGCGAGCGGTTCTGGGCGTCGAGCGCGGCGAAGGGCTCGTCCATCAGCAGCACCTCGGGATCGACTGCCAGTGCACGGGCGATCGAGACCCGCTGCTTCATGCCACCCGACAGCTGGTGCGGATAGCGTCGCTCGAATCCCTGCAGCCCGACGAGTCCGACGTTGTGGGCGACGATGTCGCGCCGCTCTTCGCGCGGCAGGCGCTTCATCTCGAGGCCGAAGGCGATGTTCTCCTCGACGGTCATCCACGGGAACAGCGCGTAGTCCTGGAACACCATCGAGCGCCGCCAAGTCGGACGGCCGACGGGTCGGTCGTCGACCAGGATCCTGCCCTCGGTCGGCGACTCGAAGCCGGCGAGCATCATCAGCAGCGTCGTCTTGCCGCAGCCGCTGTGACCGAGGATCGAGCAGAACTCGCGATCGGCGACGCGGAAGCTGACGCCATCGAGTGCCAGCACGGCCTCGTCCCCCGGGCCATGTCCGGGGTAGACCTTGCGCAGACCCTCGACGCTCACCACGCTCACCGGAGCCGCCTCACTTGTTGATCGCCTGCGACCACGGCATCAGCCGGCGCACCAGCCCGCGGATGATGCGGTCGAGCGCGAAGCCCACGATGCCGATCGCCGCCATGCCGACCATCACGTAGTCGGTGCGCAGGATCGTGCGCGAATCGTTGATCAGGAATCCCAGGCCCGAGTTCGCCCCGATGAGCTCGGCGGCCACGAGGGCCATCCAGCCGAAGCCGAGGCCGACGCGCACGCCGGTGACGATCTGCGGAAGCGATGCGCGCAGCACGATGCGCCACAGGATCTGGCCGACGCCGGCGCCGAGGCAGCGTGCCGCGCGGACGAGGTTGGCATCCACGCCCTTGACCCCTGCGACCGTGTTGACCAGGATCGGGAAGAAGCAGCCCAGGAAGATGATGAACTCGTTCTGCGTGTCGCCGATGCCGAACCACAGGATCGACAGCGGAATCCACGCGAGCGGTGGCACTGGACGAAGTATCTCCACCACCGGGTCGACCTGTTCCTCGACGGTCCGCCACCAGCCCATCGCGATCCCGACGGGGATCGCGATGCACGCCCAGGAGAAGGCGACGAGCTCGCGCTTCAGGCTGTCATGCAGGTGATGCCAGAGCTCGCCGGAGCGCATCAGCTCCCATGCCGCGTGGACGACGGCCTGGGGCGGCGGCAGCAGCGCGCGGGTGGTCCGGTCGAGCAGCCGCTCGCTGACGAACCACCAGCCCGCCAGCAGCACCGCCAGCAGGCCGAGGTGGCGCAGCCTGCGCAGGACCATGGTCAGCACGGTCCTGCGCCCGGCCGCTCACGCCCTCCCGCACCGCGCGCGCGCCGCTGCGGGCGGGTCACGGCGTGTAGGTCTTGCCGGCGAACGACCACGGCTTGACCAGGTCCCCCGGCACCGGGAAGGGCTGGGGCGTCTTGTTGTCGACCGGGTCGATGTACGGCGGGTAGGGCGGCTTGGCCGGATCGCCCTTCCAGCCGGCGGGGATGAAGGGCGGCTCCTTGGGTATGGCCCAGCCGAGCTTCGCGAACGTGCGCTCCATGTAGCGGGCGTCGACCGCGTTCTCGAAGTCCTTCGCCGTCAGGGGCCGCGTGATCCGCTTCTGGTCATAGAGCCACTTGAAGATCGTCTGGTTGACCGCACCCCAGAACGGCGCCTGCGGATAGATGTAGCTGGGCTTGTAAAGGTTGTTGTAGGCCTGGATCTGCTGCAGCAGGATGGCCTTGGAGAAGTGCCGAAGGCTCGGATCCTCGCCGGTCAGCTCGGCAGCCTTCTCGGGATTGCGCCGGATCCACAGCGTCGCCTCGGCGATGGCGTCGGCGAAGGCCTGCGCGACGTCAGGTGCGTTCTGCGCGATCTCCGAGCGCACGTAGAACTGCCCTTCGTACATGTTGTACGGGAAGATCGAGTCGATGATGTGCCCGTTCTTCAGCTCGTCGACCATCATCGTGGGCGTCGGATCCCAGGGGACGACGCCGTCGATGCCCTTGGGCAGCGCCATCTGCTCGCCCGGCGGTGTGTTCTTGAGGATCACGTCCCGGCCCGGCTGGATGCCGTTCATCGCCATCGCCATCTGGAAATAGAACTCGGCCGACGATCCCGTCACCAGCCCGATCGTGGCCGGCGTCTTGCGATCCTTCAGATCCTTGATGCTCTTGAGCGGCGAATCCTTGGGCACGACCAGTGCGTGCAGCAGGTTCGGACTGACGATCGCGATCGCCGTCACCGGGATGTTCTTGTCGAGCAGCGAGGTGAACGGGAAGTTGCCGCCGTTGCCGGCCTGGAAGCGCGCCGAGACGATGGTCTCGTTGATCGCCGGCCCGGAAGGGAACGCCTGCCATTTCGCCTCGATGCCGCGCTTCTTCATCAGCCCTTCGCGGTCCATCACGATGTTGATGGTGTTCTGCCCCGACCACGGCGCCTGGAAAGCGACCTGGATCGGCCACCACCCCTTGCTCTTCAGCCATTCGACCGACTTGGCCGACACCTGCTCGTAGGGCAGGGGCCAGCCCCAGTCGGTGAATTTCTGCTGCGCCAACGCGGGTGCCGCCGCGAGCAGCAGCATTGCGCCGGCCACTGCGTAGCGCCAGCTCCGTCTCCATCCTTGCGCGAGCATGCCCATCGTCTCCTCCTTGTCCCCTCGCGGGGCGTGGTCGTTCACGCCGAGAGCGTCATCTCGGTTCCGGCAAACCGGATCTGCAGATGCTCGATGTCCCGCCGCGCGCCGACGTAGCGGATCAGCTCGTGCAGCGGCGTCGTCCGGAAGCTGCATTCGGGCGCCGGGTTGCGCAGCGCTTCCACGAGCTTCCGGTCGTAGAAGGCGGCGAGCAGCAGGTCCTCGTCGGTTGCCGCCGCGCCGAGATCGGCGCGCAGCCGCGGCAGCCACGGCTCGAGGTGCTCGGCGGGGCTCTCGCTCACCATGTCTTCCGGGCGGATTCCGGCGCGCTCCAGGAACTCCTCGGCGGGCTTGGCCGCGAGCCTGCCGTAGTAGCCCATCGCGTACTTGCGGATCTCGTCGGGAATCGTCCGGTAGCGCTCGCCCTGGACGACGTTGAGCGTGGCCTGGGTGACGATGTATTGGGCGAAGGGGCTCACCACGATCGGGTAGCCAAGATCGTGCCGGACGCGGGTCGCCTCCTCGAGGATCTCGGGAAGGCGGTGCTCGAGCTGCATCGTCTGCAGCTGGTAGCGCAGGTTGGAGATCATGCCGCCCGGAATCTGGTGCTCGTAGAGCGCGGGATCGTAGGACGCGACGCGCCCGCGCGGCTTGTCCTCTCGCTCGCACAGCCAGGCGAAATAGCCGGCGACCTCGCGCAGCGCCTGCGCGTCGAGGCCGGTCGCGAAGCCGGCGCGCCTGGCGCGGGCCTCGACCTCCTCCGTCGCGGGCAGCGAGGCGCCGTTGGCCAGCGGTTCGGTCGCCGTGTAGCCGAAGCGGAAGCCGCTTGCCATTGCCACGTCGTAGACCTCGGGTGCGAGGCCTGACTGGCAGTGGGAGTGGAGCTGCACCGGGATCCTGCCTGCCGCGCGCACGACCGCCGGGAACAGCGTTTGCCCGCGTTCCGGCGTCAGCAGCCCGGTCGGGTCCTTGATGCAGATGAAGTCCGCTCCGAGCTTCGCGAGCTCGCGGGTGCGCGCGGCGTAGTAGTCGTCGGTGTGCACCGGGCTCAGCGTGTAGGTCATCATCGTGTTGACCCGCATGCCGGCCGCATGGGCCGACTTCACCGACGACGCGATGTTCCGGTTGTCGTTGAGCGCGTCGTAGACGGTGAGGACCGACACGCCGCGCTTCGCCAAGGCCTGCGAGTTGAGCGCGACGATGTCGTCGGGGAACAGCTCGAACGTGTACAGGCTCTGCCCGCGGGTCAGGGCATCGCAGGGTGTCGCAAGCCGCCGGCACAGCAGGCCGACGCGCTCCCAGGGGTTCTCCTGGAGGTAGCGCACGCACACGTCGAACACCGCGCCGCCGAGGATGTTGATGTAGGCGTAGCCGACCCGGTCGATCGCCCCGAGAATCGGCGTCATCATCGCCGTCGTCATCCGCGTCGACCACAGGCACTGGTGTGCGTCGCGCAGCGTGACGTCGATGAAGTCGAAGCGCCGCGGCGTGCGTCCCTGACCCTGCTTCCTCATCCGGCCTCCATGAATACGTCCTCGACGAAGCGCGTGTGCACGTCGCCACGCCCGAAGCGGGGGTCCCCGAGCAGCCGCTGGTGGAATCCGATCGTCGTGGCGACGCCTCCGATGCGCGTCTCCGCCAGCGCGCGGCGCATCCTCGTGATCGATTCCTCCCGGTGGCGGCCCCAGGCGATCACCTTCGCCACCAGCGAGTCGTAGTAAGGCGGGATCCGGTAGCCGTCGAAGACATGGGAGTCGACGCGGATGCCCGGACCTCCCGGCAGGTGCAATCCCTCGATCCTGCCAGGGCAGGGCGAGAATCCCCGCTCGGGGTCCTCGGCATTGATGCGGCACTCGAGCGCGTGGCCGTGCAGGCCTACGTCCTCCTGTGCGATTGCCAGCGGCTCCCCGGCGGCGATCCGCAGCTGCGCCTTGACGATGTCGATGCCCGTGACCAGTTCGGTGACCGGGTGCTCGACCTGCACGCGCGTGTTCATCTCCATGAAATAGAACTCGCCGCTCGCCGCATCGACGATGCATTCGATCGTGCCCGCGCTGCGGTAGCCGACATGCCGGCACAGGCGCACCGCCGCCTCGCCGATGCGCTGGCGCGCCGCCGCGTCCAGGGCCGGTGACGGGCATTCCTCGAGCAGCTTCTGGTTGCGCCGCTGGATCGAGCAGTCGCGCTCGCCGAGGTGCAGCACGGTCTGGTCGTCCGCGAGCACCTGGATCTCGACATGGCGCACGCGCTCGAGGTATTTCTCGACGTACAGCGAGCCGTCGCCGAAGGCGGCCACCGCCTCGCGCGCGGCCTCGGCGAACTGCGCTTCGATGTCCGCGGGCGTGCGAACGACGCGCATGCCGCGGCCGCCGCCGCCCGCCACCGCCTTGATCAGGACCGGGTAGCCCAGACCCGCGGCGACCGCGCGGGCCGAGTCGGCGTCGGCCACGACGCCCGGGGAGCCCGGGGTCACCGGCACGCCGGCTTCCTCGGCCATGCGCCGCGCCATCGCCTTGTCGCCCATCTTCCGGATGGCCTGCGCCGGCGGCCCGACGAAGGTGATCCCGGCGCCTTGGCACAATTCCGCGAATTCGGCGTTCTCGGACAGGAATCCGTAGCCGGGATGGATGGCGTCGGCGCCCTGGGTCAGTGCAGCCGAGACGATGAACTCGCCGTTGAGGTAGCTCTGCCGCGAATGCGCCGGTCCGATGCACACCGTGCGGTCGGCGAGCATGACGGCGAGCGAGTCGCGGTCGGCTTCGGAATGGACCTGCACGGTCTCGATGCCGAGGTCGCGGCAGGCGCGGATGATCCGTACCGCGATCTCGCCGCGGTTCGCAACCAATACCCGGCGGATCGGCCTGCGCCTCACGCGGAAGCGGCCCTCATCGCGGCCCCAGCACGATCAGGGGCTGACCGTACTCGACCGGCGCCGCGTCCTCGACCAGGATGTGCGTCACCACGCCGCGCGCCCCCGCGGGTATCGAGTTCATCAGCTTCATCACTTCGATGATGCAGACGGTGGCCTCCGGGGTCACGGCCTGCCCGACCTGCACGAAGGGCGGGGCGCCGGGCTCGGGGGCGCGATAGAACGTGCCGACCATCGGCGAGCGCAGCACCACGGAGCCCTCGGGCCAGTCCTGGGTCGACGCAGGGCGGGGTTCCGGCGCGGCGGCGGCCGCCGGCAGCGGCCTGTCGGCGTCGGTCATGCCTGCGCTGCGTTGCGCTGCAACATGCGGCGCGGAGGGCGCGGGCGACTGCGCGGCGCCAGGGTCGGCGCGGCGCCGAAGATCGACTTCGATGTCGCCGACCTTCAGGTGAAATTCGGAGAACTGGGCGGAGGACTTGATCAGCTCGACGATCTCGAGCAGGTCCTCGTAGGTAAGCTGATCGCGTTTGGGCACGGCGCGGTCCTGGTCCCCTGCTTCGACAGGTCGCCGGTCGTGGCGGCGGTTGCAACGGTTTGTGCGCCGCGAGCGCTGCAGCGGCCCCCTTTCTTTTCGGTCGATCATTGCACGCGCGAAGAAAAGCTTGCAATAATGAAACGTGCAATTTCGCTCAACGAAATCGGCAAAGGCCGGCGACGAGGCTCCTGAAGCGGAGCCGTCGACGCTGCGGACTCCCGAAGCGGAGTCGTCGACGCTGCGGGCGTTCGGGCTGCTCGAGTTCATCGCCAATGCCGAGCAGCCTCCGTCCCTCGACGACCTGACGCGCGCCAGCGGGCTGCCCAAGCCGACCGTCTATCGCATCCTCGGACTGCTCGCGCGCGGCGATCTCGTCCAGCGCGAGCCATTCGAGAAGCGCTACGTCGTCGGGCCGCGCGTGTCGGCGCTGTCGCTGGCGGTGCAGGTCCGCTCTCCGCTGCGCGGCGAGCGCCATGCGATCCTCGAGCGCCTGGTCGGGGAGATCGGCGAGACCTGCAATTTCACGATGCTCGACGGCAGCGAAGTGCTCTACGTCGACCGGGTCGAGACGCCCGCCAGCGTGCGGCTGCACGTGAAGGCAGGCTCGCGCGTGCCGCTGCACTGCACGGCCAGCGGCAAGCTGTTCCTCGCGTACCTGCCTCCCGCGCAGGTGCGCAGCCTGCTCGGTCCGCGATCCCTCAAGCGCTACACCGAGCGCACGATCGTCGACCCCGGCGCGCTGGAGCGCGAACTGCGCAAGGTCCGCAGCAGCGGCATCGGCACCGACATCGGCGAGTACCTCGAGGGATCGGTGTGCCTGGCGGTCCCGGTCAGCGATCCGCAGGGGCGCGTCTGCGCGGCGATCGCGGTCCATGGCCCCGCACCCCGCATGACCCTCAAGAAAGGCATCGATTTCCTGCCGGCGCTCAAGCGCGCCGCGGCAGCGATCTCCACGACGATCGCGCGCTCGGGCGGTGCGGCAGCGCAGAAATCCCCATCCAAGGTCGCCGTCGGCGCGACCTCGAGAGGAGCAACCGATGTCCGAGCCCGTCATCATCACCGTGGCGATCACCGGCGCGCTGCCGAAGAAGAAGGACAATCCCGCCGTCCCGGTGACGCCTTCCGAGCAGATTGAATCGACGCACGAGGCATTCGAGGCCGGCGCATCGCTGGTGCACGTCCACGTCCGCAATCCGGACGAGTCGCCGGGCTCCGACCCCGACGCCTTCGGACGCGTGCAGGAAGGGGTGCGCAGGCACTGCCCGGGAATGATCGTGCAGTTCTCCACCGGGGGCCGCGGGCGCGAGATGTCGGCGCGCGGTGCGATGCTTCCGCTGCGGCCGGACATGGCGTCGCTTGCCACCGGCTCGGTCAACTTTCCCGCCAGCATCTACGAGAATCCCCCCGATTTCGTCGAGGATCTCGCGCGCAGGATGCTCGAGCTCGACATCAAGCCCGAGATCGAGGTGTTCGACCTCGCGATGCTCTACAACGCGGTCAACCTGGTGAAGAAAGGCCTGCTCAAGGATCCGCCGCACGTCCAGTTCGTGCTGGGCATCCCGAATGCGTTGCCGGCGCGGCGCTCGGTGTTCGATTTCCTGCGCAGCGAGCTGCGCGAGCTGCTGCCGCGGGCGACGTGGGTGGCGGCGGGCATCGGCCGCCACCAGTGGGAGGTCAACCAGTGGTGCCTCGAGACCGGCGGACATTGCCGCACCGGCCTCGAGGACAACCTGCGCGTGGCACCCGACCGGCTCGCCGCCAGCAACGCCGAGCTGGTGACGAGGATCGTCGAGGCCTGCGACCGCCACGGCCGGCGGCCGGCGACGCCCGCCGAGGCGCGCAGCCTCCTCGGCCTGGCGGCGTAGGGGCACGCGACTCGGCCAGGCCACGACCCCGTTTCCCCCACTGCGACAGGAGGCGAACCGCCGCCGTTCATGCCATCGCGTACCGCATCGATGTCGAAGGATCGGAAACAAGAACCTGCGTGGGAGCAGGCGCGACTTTTCAACCCATGACAATCACAATGCAAGGAGGAAACATGGACAGCGTCGAGAATCGCAACACCCTGAGCGAGGCCGACATACGCAAGGTCGCTTTCGCCAGCGCCATCGGCTGCACGATCGAGTGGTACGACTTCTTCCTCTACAACACCTTCGCCGCGCTGATCTTCAACAAGCTGTTCTTCCCCTCGTTCGATCCGCTGATCGGCACGATGCTGGCCTACACGACGGCGCTGGTCGGCTTCATCGCGCGGCCGGTCGCGGGTGTGATCTTCGGCCATTTCGGCGACCGCGTCGGCCGCAAGAAGATGCTGATCCTGACGCTGCTGATCATGGGGCTCGGGACGTTCCTGATCGGCCTCCTGCCGACCTACGACACCATCGGCGTCTGGGCGCCGATCCTGCTGCTGCTGCTGCGCATCGCGCAGGGCCTGGGCATCGGGGGGGAGTGGGGCGGCGCGGTGCTGATGGCGGTCGAGCATTCGCCCAAGGGCAGGCGCGGCTTCTACGGCAGCTGGCCGCAGATGGGCGTCCCCGCGGGGCTCGCGCTCGCGACCGGCATGGTCGCGCTGCTGACGGCGCTGCCCGGCGACGCGTTCCTGGCGGGAGCCTGGCGCATCGCCTTCCTGGTGAGCGCGGTCCTGGTCGCGATCGGCGTCTACATCCGGCTGAAAATCATGGAGACGCCGGCGTTCACGCGGGTTCAGGAGACGCAGACGGTCGCGCGCGTGCCGTTCATGGACCTGCTTCGCAACCATACGCGCGAGGTCGTGCTGGGGATGGGCTGCCGCTACATCGAGGGCGTCGTGTTCAACATCTACGGGGTGTTCGTCATCACCTACCTCGTGGTCTCGCTGAAGGTGCCCAAGGCCACCGCGCTGCTCGGCGTCACGCTCGCGGCGGTGATCATGCTGTTCTTCATCCCGTTCTTCGGCAGGCTGTCGGACCGCGTCGGCCGGCGCAAGGTGTTCGCGTGGGGTGCCTTCCTCAGCGGCCTCGCCGCGTTCCCGGCGTTCTGGCTGATGAGCACGGGCGCGCCCAACCCCGTCCTCATCGCGATCGCGATCGTCGTCCCCTTCGGCTTCATCTATGCGGCGGTCTACGGTCCGGAGGCGGCGCTGTTCTCGGAGCTGTTCGACACGCGGGTGCGCTACAGCGGCATCTCGTTCGTCTACCAGTTCTCGGGGATCTTCGCGAGCGGGCTCACGCCGATCATCGCCACTGCGCTGCTGCGCCAGGGCGACGGGCAGCCGTGGCTGGTCGCCGGCTACATGGTGATCGTCGGGCTGGTCAGCACCGCGTCGGTGCTGATGCTCAGGGAATCGGTGCACGCCGACCTGATCGTGCCGATGGGAGGGTTCGCCGCCAAGAAGCCCGCCGCTTGACGCCGCATCCTGCCGCCGCGACCCGCCGATCGGCCCTGCGATGGACCTGAACCTGCAGGGCAGGGTCGTGCTGGTCACCGGCGGCGGCGGCGGCATCGGCGCCGCCATTGCGGCCGCCTTCGTCGCCGAAGGCTGCCTCGTCCACCTCGGCGACGTGGACACCGAGGCCGCGGCGCGCGTCGCCGCGGCGCTCGGCGGCGCGGCACGGGCGGTCGAAATGGATGTCGGCGACGCCCCGGCCGTGCAGCGCGCGGTCGCGGACATCGTCGGCGCCCACGGCCGCATCGACGTCCTGGTGAACAACGCCGGGATCATGAAGAGCGGGCCGGTGGCCGATGCCAGCGTCGACGACTGGGACGAGGTGTGCCGGGTCAACCTCTCGGGGGTCTTCTACTGCTCGAAGGCGGTGCTGGCGCCGATGGCCGAGCGGCGCTCCGGCCGGATCGTCAACATCGCCTCGGTTTCCGCGGCGCGGGGCGGGGGCGCGATCGGCAACGTCCTCTACGGCGCCACCAAGGCGGGTGTGGTCGCCCTGACCAAGGGCTTCGCCCGCGAGCTGGCGCCTTTCGGCATCAACGTCAATGCCATCGCGCCATCGGTGGCCGACACCGGCATGACCCACGCGCTGCTGACGCCCGAGCGGTTGCGCGCGGTGACCGCCGCGATCCCCCGGGGCCGCCTCGCGCTGCCCGAGGACGTCGCGCGCATGGCGGTGATCCTGGCCTCGGATGCCGCAGCCTACGTCACCGGGGAGACGGTCGCCGTCGACGGCGGCTACCTGACGCGCTAGCCGCCGCGCCGCATCCTTGCGTCAGCTGCCCTGCAGCGAATGGATCTCGGGGAAGAACATGTCCTTCCACGACTTCGGCTTCACCTTGATCGATCCGATGCCGTACATGAAGTCGGCGTAGGTGGTGATGCGGTGCGGCGTCGTGGTGAACTTCACCTGCGGATCGTCGAGCACCTTGAGCGGCAGGTCGGCCGGTCCCTTGTAGTTGGCCCAGGCGATGTAGTTCTTCGCGGCGGTCGCCTTGTCGCGGTTGATCTCCGCGATGGCCTCCTCGAACGCCGCGAGGAAGGCCTGGTAGACCTTCGGGTTGTCCGCGCGGAACTTCGCGGTGGTCCAGACGACGGTGAAGGTATGGGGTCCGCCGGCGATCTTGTAGGAATCGAGGACCGTGTGGACGCCCGGGTGCTCGAGCTCCTGGTACTGGAACGGAGGGGCCGTGAAGTGCGCGGTGACCTCGCTCGCCGGCGACAGGAACGCCGACATCCCGTCCGGGTGCGACAGCGAGACGGTGAGCTTGTCGAGCGCGTTGTAGTTCTTCTCGCCGAAAGCCTGGGCGGCGGCCATCTGCAGGTTGACCGCCTGGAACGACACCTTGACCGCGGGCAGGGCGATCTTGTCCTTGTCGGTGAAGTCCTTGATGCTCTTGACGTTCGGATTCCGGGTGTTGAGGTAGAGGGGCATGGTGTTCATCGCGCACACGCCCCGGACGTCCAGGCTGTCGCGCGTCTTCGCCCACAGGGTGATCAGCGGACCGAGGCCGCCGGAGGCGAAATCGAGGCTGCCGGACAGCAGAGCGTCGTTCATCACGTTGCCGCCCGCGAACTTGGTCCAGGTGACTTCGACGTCGCCCAGGCCTTCCTGCTTCGCGTGCTTCTCGAGCAGCTTCTGGTGCTCCATGTACATCAGCGGCAGGTAGGTGATTCCGAACTGCTGGGCGATGCGGACGTGCGTCGTTTCAGCCTGCGACGGCAGCGCAGCCGTCGCTGCCAGCGCCGCGGCGGTGCAGAGCATCAGTGCCTTGCGGAACATGAAAGGATCCTCCGGGTGGTGGTGGCGCGGGCCCCGCGGCGGGTTCTTGCCGCCGGCCGTCGGGTCACGCGCCGCGAGAGCGCAATGTGCCGCAGTTGCCGGCGCCGGGCAACCGGACGACCCAACCGGGCGACGGATGGACGCGCCGTCGACGGCGGCGCCGGGCCACCGGTTACGCGCGGGACCCCGGTCGCGCTACACTGGCCGACCCTTGCGTGCTCCCTCCCGATGAAGCTCGTCAGCTATCGTTGGCGTGATCGTGCCGGCGTCGGCGCCGTCGCCGGCGGTCGCGTGGTCGATCTCGAGCCGGTCCTGTGCGATCTGCGGGCCGGCGCTGCGCTCTCCGGAGAGTCCGCGATGCTGTCGCTGCTGCGCCTGGGCGACCGCGGTCTTGCCACCGTCGCGCGTCATCTGGCCGCGCTCCCGGCCGGCGAGGGGAACCCGGAGCTCGCCGAGGTCGAGCTGCTCGCCCCGGTCCCGCGCCCGGGGAAGATCGTCGCCGTCGGTCGCAACTACGCCGATCACGCCGCCGAGACGGGGGTGAAGCCGTTCGAGGCACCGCGGATCATCGCCAAGCTTCCGTCGTCGGTCGCCGCTCCCGGCTCGGTCGTTCCGCGGCCCGAGGGGGTCGCCAAGCTCGACTACGAGATCGAGCTGGCCGCGGTGATTGGGAGCACCGCCCACCGGCTGGCGCGCGCGGACGCCCTGGTGGCGGTGGCGGGCTACACGATCCTCGACGACGTCAGCGCGCGCGAATTCCAGTTCGACGTCTCGCCTCCGCAGACGACCTTCGCCAAGAGCATGGACGGCTTCTGCCCGATGGGGCCGTGGCTGGTCACCCGCGACGAGATTCCCGACCCGCAGTCGCTGCGGCTGCAGACGTTCGTCAACGGGGAAAGGGTGCAGGACGGCAACACGCGCGACATGCTGGTCGATGTCGCCGGGCTGATCGAGTACATTTCGCGCTACATGACGCTGGAGCCGGGCGATGTGGTCGCCACCGGCACCCCGGCGGGGGTGGGCGCGTTCCGCAAGCCGCCGCGGTACCTGAACCCGGGGGACCGGCTGCGGCTCGAGATATCGACCATAGGCGTGCTCGAACACGCCATCGGGTGACCGTGATCAACCAGGGAGGAAAATCGACATGAGGCATCGAATCATCGGGGCGTCGCTGGCGCTGCTCGCGCTGGTCGCGTCGACCGGCGCGGCAGGGGAGGCGACCGAAATCCGCTTCGCCAAGCAGACGTCGATGGGCTACGTGCAGTTCAACATCATCGACCACGACAAGCTGATCGAGAAATACGCGAAGAAGCTCGGTCTGCCCGACGTCAAGGTCACCTGGGTGACCTTCAACGGCCCCGATGCGATGAACACGGCGCTGCTCGCGAACCAGGTCGACGTGGTCGCCGGCGGCGTGCCCGCGCTGGTGACCCTGTGGGCGAAGACCCACGGAACGCCGCAGGAGGTCCGCGGCATCTCGGCGCTGAGCTCGCAGCCGTTCCTGCTCAACACGCGCAACCCGAACGTCAAGACGATCAAGGATTTCACCGACGCGGACCGGATCGCAGTGCCTGCGGTCGGCGTGTCGGTGCAGGCGGTGACGCTGCGCATGGCGGCGGCGCAGGCCTTCGGCAAGGAGAACTACACCAGGCTCGACAAGCTGACGATCTCCCTGCCGCCTCCCGACGCGACGGTCGGGCTGATCTCGGGCGGCAGCGCCTTCGACAGCGCGTTCAGCGTTCCGCCGTTCCAGACGCAGCAGCTCGAGGCGCCGGGAATCCACACGGTGCTGAACTCCTTCGACGTCCTCGGCGGCTCGCACACCTTCACCGCGGCCTGGACCTCGCGCAAGTTCCACGACGACAACCCCAAGCTCTACCACGCGCTGATGGAAGCGCTCGACGAGGCGACCAGGATCCTGAACGCGGACAAGCGCGCGGCGTCGAAGCTGTGGATGGAGGACGCGAAGTCCAAGCTTTCGCCCGATCTCGTCTACAAGGTCATCAGCGGTCCGCAGGTCAAGTGGACGCTGGTGCCCGAGAACACGATGAAATACGCGACGTTCATGAAGGACGTCGGCATGATCAAGACGGCCCCGGCGGGCTGGAAGGACCTGTTCTTCCCCGAGATCCACGACGTTCCCGGAAGCTGAACGCACCAGCATGGAGGGCCCGATGGACCACGGTGCGAAGCTCAGCCCGCTTCAGGCGGAGGCGGTGGTCGCCGAGCGGATCGAGCAGTTCGGCACCGGCGCATTGCCGCGGGTCGAGGTCTCCGGGCTCGCCGACGGCAGGTGGCGGGTGCGCTGGGAGCACAACGAGCGGATCGTCGAGCCGATGTCCGGCGAGGCGTGGCGCGCCTGGCTGGAGCAGAACGTGGGATCGCTGGATGCCGGGGATCTCGAGACGACGGAGAGCTGAGCGCGCACGTCCGCGGCGGCGCTGCCGCGCCGCCCCGCCGCGGGCCTTCCGCTGACCGCCAGGCCATGCCTTTCGACGACAGGAACGTTCTCGGCGGCAAGCTCGCACCCTGCTCGGTATCGCCGAGGACGGGGTTCTACCGGGACGGATGCTGCAACACCGGGTCCGAGGACGTCGGCATGCACGTCGTGTGTGCGCGCATGACACGAGAGTTCCTCGAGTTCGAGCGCGAGCACGGCAACGACCTGGTCACGCCGGTGCCCGGGCTCGGTTTTCCCGGACTCGAGCCCGGGGACCAATGGTGCGTGTGCGCGGCGCGCTGGCGCGAGGCGTTCGAGGCAGGGGTGGCGCCTCCGGTCGTGCTGCAGGCGACGCACGAGGAGACGCTCGCCGTCATCCCCCTCGCCGACCTGCGCCGTCACGCGCTGGACCTCAATTGAAGGCGGCGGCGCTTGCGGTGCTCATCGCGGCGTCCGCTGCCGC
>JBLMVY010000280.1:0-4763 GCA_050256935.1 Candidatus Levyibacteriota bacterium
TGACGCTGCGCCAGGTGCTCGGCGATCGCAAGCGAATCCCAGACGATCACATCGCCGTCGTGCAGGCAGGGAACGAGACCGGAGGGCGAGAACGCGGTGTTCGCCGGATTCGGACCCGCCCCGGCAAGGGCGACCTCGACCTCCTCGAAAGGCTCGCCCGAGAGCCTCGCCACCAGCCAGCCGCGCAGCGACCACGATGAATAATTCCTGCTGCCGAGGTACAGGCGCATCGCTTGGCGCGCTCCGCTCACGCGCTCCGCGCAGGCGGAACCGTCTTGCCGGGATTGAGGATGTTGTGCGGGTCGAGTGCCTGCTTGATCGTCTGCATCAGCGCCACGGCTTCGCCGTGCTCGGCGACCAGTGCATCGAGCTTATGGACGCCGACGCCGTGCTCGCCGGTGCAGGTGCCGCCCATCGCGATCGCCCGCAGGCTGACGCGCTTGGCGAGCCCCTCGGCCCTGGCGCGCTCCTCGGCGCTGGCCGGATCGAACAGGATCGTCAGATGGAAGTTGCCGTCGCCGACGTGGCCGACGATCGGGGCGACGAGCCCCGTCTGCGCGACATCGGCGCGGGTCTCCATCACGCAATCGGTCAGCCGCGAGATCGGGACGCAGGCGTCGGTCGCGAAGGCCTGCTTGCCGGGTGCAAGGGCCAGCGTCGCGTAATAGGCGTTGTGCCGCGCCTTCCACAGCTTCGAGCGGTCCTCCGGCGCGGTCGCCCACTGGAACGCGCTGCCGCCGTGGTCGGCCGCCAGGGACTGGATCGTCTCGGCCTGTTCGCGCACCCCTGCATCCGTTCCGTGGAACTCGAAGAACAGCGTCGGCTTGGCCGCGAAACCCTCGAGCTTCGAATAGCGGATGCAGGCGTCCATCTGCGCATCGTCGAGGAGCTCGATCCGCGCCACCGGGATGCCGAGCTGCGTGGCGACGATCACCGTGTCGACCGCGCTCTTGAGGTCGGGGAACTGGCACACCGCGGCCGACATCGCTTCGGGAACGCCGTACAGGCGCAGCTGCACCTCGGTGATGATGCCGAGCGTCCCCTCGGATCCGACGTACAGGCGGGTCAGGTCGTAGCCGGCGCTCGACTTGCGCGCGCGGCCGCCGGTGCGCACGATGCGGCCGTCGGCAGTCACGACGGTGAGGCCCAGCACGTTCTCGCGCATCGTCCCGTAGCGCACCGCGTTGGTCCCGGAGGCGCGCGTCGACGCCATGCCGCCCAGCGTCGCGTTGGCGCCCGGGTCGATGGGGAAGAACAGCCCCGTTCCCTTGAGCTCGGCGTTGAGCTGCTCGCGGGTGACGCCGGCCTGCACGCGGCAATCGAGGTCGTCGGCGTTGACCTCGAGCAGGCGGTTCATCTGCGAAAGGTCGAGGCACACGCCGCCGTAGAGCGCGGCGACATGGCCTTCCAGCGACGTGCCGACGCCGAAGGCGATGACGGGAATCCGCGCCGCATTGCACAGGCGGACGATCGCGGCCACCTCCTCGTTGTCGTGGGCAAACACGACGACGTCCGGCAGCGCGGCGTCGGCCATGCCCTCGCCGTGGCCGTGCTGCTCGCGGACCGCCTCGCTGGTGACGACCCGCTCGCCGTAGTCGGCGCGCAGCCTCTCGGTCAGCGCGGCCACCGCGGAGGATGCGGGGCGGGTGCGAACGTCGTTCGCGGAAGTTGTCATGACCACTCCTAGAAACGCGGCAGCTCGGGATGCGGCAGCTGTCCCGCGTGCACGTGCATGGCGCCGAACTCGGCGCAGCGGGCGAGGGTCGGCACCCCCTTGCCCGGATTGAGCAGTCCGCGCTCGTCGAACGCGGCCTTGACGCCCAGGAAACGCTCGAGCGCGGCCGGCGCGAATTGCGCGCACATGCCCCGGATCTTCTCGATGCCCACGCCGTGCTCGCCGGTCACCGTGCCGCCGACCTCGATGCAGAGCTCGAGGATGCGATCGCCGAATTCGACGGTGCGCTCCTTGTCGCCGGGCTTGTTGGCGTCGAACAGGATCAGCGGATGCAGGTTGCCGTCGCCGGCGTGGAACACGTTCGCGCAGGGCAGCCCGTATTCGCGCGACCAGGCGTCGATCTGCGCGAGCACGCGCGGCAGCGCGGCGCGCGGGATCGTCCCGTCGATGCAGTAGTAGTCGGGGGAGATGCGCCCGACGGCCGGAAACGCGGCCTTGCGCCCGGACCAGTAGAGCAGGCGCTGGCCCTCGCTCTGGGACACGCGGATCTCCGTGGCGCCGCTTCGGGTCAGCACCGCGCGGATCTCCTCCATCTCGGCGGCGACCTCCTCGGGCGTGCCGTCCGCCTCCACCAGCAGCACCGCCGCGGCATCGAGCGGGTAGTCGGCGTGGACGAACTGCTCGACCGCCCGCGTCGCCGGCTGGTCCATCATCTCCAGCCCGCCGGGGATGATGCCGGCGCCGATGATCGCGCCCACCGCCGCACCCGCCTTCTCGACGTCGTCGAACGCGGCCAGGGCGACCTGCGCCAGCTGCGGCCTGGGCAGGAGCTTGACCGTAATCCGGGTGATGACCGCGAGCAGGCCCTCGCTGCCGGTGAGTAGCGCCAGCAGGTCGTAGCCCGGGGCATCGAGCGCGTCGGCGCCGAATTCGACGATCTCCCCGGTGACCAGCACCGCCCGGACCTTGCGGACGTTGTGCACGGTGAGGCCGTACTTGAGGCAATGGACGCCACCCGCGTTCTCCGCGACGTTGCCGCCGATCGAGCAGGCGATCTGCGACGAGGGATCGGGGGCATAGAACAGCCCGTGGGCGCTCGCCGCCTCGGAGATCGCGAGATTGCGCACGCCGGGCTCGACGATGGCGGTGCGCGCCAGCGGATCGATGGCGACGATGCGCCGGAACTTGGCGAGCGACAGCACGACGCCGTTGGCGACGGGAAGCGAGCCGCCGGACAGGCTGGTCCCTGCCCCGCGCGCCACGACCGGAACGCGCGCCGCGTGGCACAGCTGCAGGATGCGGACGACCTGCTCCTCGGTCTCGGGCAGCACCACCGCCGCGGGGAGCTCGCGATAGAGCGTCAGGCCGTCGCATTCGTAGGGACGCGTGTCCTCCTTCGCCGTCAGCAGCGACGATTCGGGAACCAGTGCGGCGAGGGCGGCGGTGAACGAGGGGTCGAGCATCGGTACGCTTCAATGACGACGGGGCGGCTTCCCGACGGAACGGTCGCCAGGAGGGCGGACCGGCTCTCCGGCCGGCTGCAGCGCCTGCTTGCCGCGCGCATCCTGGGGATTATTTCACAACCTTCGATCCTGCCCGCCCCTGCTAGAATCGGCCGCCCGTCACGTCCCGGGCCGCGCCGATCCCGGCGGCCCGATCAAGGAGGCGCCGTCATGCATCGTTTCCGATTCCTGCTCGCCGCCGCGCTGGCCTGCGCCGCGCTTTCCGGCCTCCCGGCCGCCGCCCAGGTGACGCTCAAGATGAACATCCCGCTCGCCCGGGATTCGAGCTACGGCGTGGCGGTCGACACCTTCGCGCGCGAGGTCGAGCAGCGCACCAACGGGCGCTACCGCATCCAGAACTTCTACGCGTCGGCGCTCGGCGCCGAGCGCGAGTCGATCGAGGCGCTGCAACTCGGCACCCTGGACCTGACGATGACCTCCACCGGCCCGGTGCCCAATTTCGTGCCCGAGGTCGCGATCTTCGACATCCCGTTCCTGTTCCGCGATTACGCCCAGGCGCGCGCCGTCCTCGACGGTCCGATCGGCCAGGAGATGCTCGCGAAATTCGAGCCCAAGGGCATCGAGGCGCTGGCCTGGGGGGAGAACGGATTCCGCAACATGACCAACAACCGGCACCCGATCCGGACGCCCGAGGACCTCAAGGGCCTCAAGATGCGCACGATGGAGAACCCGATCCACATCGAGGCCTATCGGGCGCTGGGCATCCTGCCCACGCCGATGGCGTTCACCGAGGTGTTCACCGCCCTGCAGCAGGGCACGGTCGACGGCCAGGAGAATCCGCTGTCGGTCATCATGTCGGCGAAGCTCTACCAGGTCCAGAAATACCTGACGCTGACCGGCCACGTCTATTCGCCGGCGCTGATCCTGATGAGCAAGGCGAAATGGGACGCGCTGTCCGCGGCCGACAAGGCGGTGTTCCACCAGGCGGCGATCGACGCGGTCAAGGCGAATCGCGCGCGCATCGACGAAGACGAAAGGAAGGCGGTTGCCGAACTGCGCGCCCACGGCATGCAGGTCGTCGAGCATGTCGACAAGGCGGCGTTCCAGGCGGCGCTCGCACCGACCTTCGCCGACTTCGGCAGGAAGTTCGGGCAGGCGAACATCGACCGCATCCGCAACTACAAGTAGCGGGTCGCCGACGTCCGCGATCGAAACTCCACTTCGCGCGCAGCCGGCGATCGAGATCTCGACTTCGCGCGCAGGCGGTGGGCGGGGCACGTCCGCCGCGCTCGGAGTGCGCAAACGCCGGCTTGCGGGTCCCGGCGCTGCGTCGCTCGAGGACATCCTGCCGTGGGTGGTTCCATCGGGCTCGCTCGCCGCGCCACCCGTGACAGCCGTCGCGCACACTCGCGCTCGACGTACCCCACCCGCCGCCTCCCGAGCTCGTGCCGATTCGCGGCAGATTCGTCGACCCTGCGTGGCAGGACCGCGATCGGGGCGCAGCGCCCGCGGCTGACGAAGCGTCAGCTGGAGCAGCGGCTGACGCAGCATCAGGCACACCGATTTGCTATAACCTACCATCGTCTTTTAAGATCAAAAGATTTTATTAAATAGTTGAAATTAAT
>JBLMVY010000281.1:0-12308 GCA_050256935.1 Candidatus Levyibacteriota bacterium
GGCGCGATCGTCAAGGCGAGCATGCGATGACCCGGCGGGTCGACGAGTTGCGGCATCTCGTCCTCGAGGTTGCTCCCGGACAGCGTATCGGCTACGTGACCGACCTGCGCTACACCGAAGCCAACGTGCAGGCGCTCGCGCAGCTCCTCGCCGGCGTCGACCTGCTGTTCATCGAGAGCGTGTTCCTCGACGAGGATGCCGATCATGCGGTCCGCAAGAACCACCTGACGGCGGGGCAGGCGGGAACGATCGCGCGCATTCTGGAGGCGAAGGACGTGAGGCCATTCCATTTCTCGCCCCGGTACGAGGGGCGCGAGGCCGCGGTGGTCGCGCAGCTGCAGGCGGCGTGGGCGGGTGGAGGCTCGGCATGAGCATGTCGGCCATGGAGGTCCGTCTGCTGCGCTATTTCCTGGCGGTCGCGGAGGCGCACAGCTTCACCGCCGCCGCGCGCACGCTGGGCATTTCGCAGCCGACGCTGTCGCACCAGATCAGGAAGCTCGAGACCTGCCTGGGCACGCCGCTGTTCGACCGCGCGGCGCGCAGCGTCACGCTGAGCTCGGCCGGCACGACCTTCAAGCCCTACTGCGACAGGGTGCTGAAGGAGCTCGACTCGGGCGTGCTCGCGATCTCCGAGCTCAAGGGGCTGATGCGGGGGACGCTGCGGATGGCGGTATTCCACTCCTTCGCCAATTCCGGGCTCGGACCGGTGTTCGGCGAGTTCGCGCGCCTCTATCCGGGCGTGCGCATCGAGGCGCGACTGTTGCCGCGCGTGGAGATGGAGCGCGAGCTCATCGCCGGCAGCCTGGATCTCGCGATCGCGTACGTCTCGGAGGACACCGAGCACATCGACGCCGAAAGGCTGTGCCACGAGGAGCTGGTGCTGGTGGTGGGCTCGCACAGCGGGCTCGCCCCGGGCCCCCGTCTGCAGATGCGACGGATCGTCGACCTGCCGCTGGTGCTGCTGACGCAGGAGTTCGCCGCCCGGCAGTTCCTGGACCGCTTCTTCGAGAGCCGCCGCCTGCAGCCCAAGGTGGCGATCGAGATGAACGCCGTCGATCCGATCCTCGCGGTCGTGCGGAACTCGGAGCTCGCCACGGTCATCTCGGAGGGTGCGGTGGGCAAGGAGGACGGGACGCGCATCGTCCGCCTGGTCGATCCTGCGCCCAGGCGCTCGCTCGCGATCCTCTGGCGGCGCAGCGCCCATCGATCGGCGGCAGCATCGCGGATGGCCGAGATGATCAGGGCGGCCTACGCCGGCGCGTCGGGACGGACGGGCCGGCGCGCTCCCGCCCAGGCGCGAAGGCGCGGCGCTTGACGTTCGGGCGGGGCGCGTCGACGACGTCGCCAAGAATAGATGCCATCAATGGCACGGATACATACGCTATATTTGATCTATTGATCGCGACGCGCTAGGCTTGCCTGGAAGCTCCCGCAACAAGAGGAGCATGCGTTGGAGGAGAACTCATGGTCGTGCCCGAAGGTTCGCGCCGCGAGCCGCGCATTCCCGTTGTCCTCGTCACAGGGTTCCTGGGCAGCGGCAAGACCACGCTGGTGAACCGGCTGCTCAAGGCGCCGGCCTTCGCGCGCGCCGCCGTCGTCGTCAACGAATTCGGCACCGTCAGCATCGATCACCTCTACGTGTCGGCGCCCGCGGCGCGTACGCGCGTGATCGACAGCGGCTGCCTCTGCGGCCACGTGCACGAGCAGGTGGCCTCCAGCCTCCTCGACCTGCACGCGGGCCGCAGGCGCGGCGCGCAAACCGGTTTCGATTGCGTGCTGATCGAGACCTCGGGCCTCGCCGATCCGGTGCCGATCATCCAGATCATCACGACCGATGCGAGCGTGTCCGAGCACTTCGAGCTGCGCACGGTGATCACGGTGGTCGACGGCGTGCACGGCAGGCAGCAGCTGACGGAGCACGATGAATCCAGGAAGCAGGCGGCGATCGCCGACACGCTGGTGATCAGCAAGATCGACATCGCCCGTGCCGCCGAAGTCGATGCCCTCGCCGGAACCCTGCGGGGCCAGAATCCCTGCGCGCGCCAGGTCCGTGCCGTCCAGGGCCGGATCGATGCGCAGGCGCTGCTCGACGGCGGGGGCTTCTCGGCCGCGGACCGGTCGCAGGCCGCCCGGCAGTGGCTGGGCGACCCCGGCTATGCCGACGCCAATCCGCCCGCGGCGGCCGATCCGTCGATCCGCAGCTTCGCGCTGCGCCACGAGGGCGAGATCACGGTGCCCGGGCTGGTGCTGTGGATGAACCTGCTCGCGGGAATGCGCGGGCGCGGGCTGCTGCGCGTCAAGGGGATTGCCAACGTCGAGGGCCGCCCGTACGCGATCCAGGCGGTGCAGACGGTGGTCAGCGAGCCCCAGGCGCTCGACGGCTGGCCGGACGGCGACCGCGGCACCCGGCTGGTGTTCATCACCCGGGGCATGGACCCCGCGGACGTCGAGCGCACGTTCGCGACCTTCGACTTCGACGCCGGGCGGGCTGCGCGCAACATGCGCATCGACCCGGCAACCTATCGGCGCTTCGCGGAAACGATGGAACTGTTCCGCGCCGGCAGCATCCAGAACTGACCAAACGGAGCCATCGACGATGACCGCAATGTCGCCCACCAGCGATAAGGACCCCGTCCGCTACATCACCGCCGCGCGCATGATCGACTGCACCGGCGCTGCACCCGTCGCCGACCCGGTGCTGGTCCTCCAGGGCAAGCGTATCCGGCAGATCGGGACCCGGGCGACGCTGCCGATACCCCAGGGCGCCGAGGTCGTCGACTGCGGGTCCTGCACGCTGATGCCGGGCATGCTGGATGTCCACATCCACACGATGATGTTCAACTGCCTGACGTTCCACAACTACCGCGTCGCGCAGTGGGAGATCACGCCTGAGCTGCAGCAGATGTACGGCCTGTTCCACGCGCAGCTGTGCTTCGACATGGGCTTCACGACGCTGCGCGACATGGGACTTGCGGCGTCCCGGGGCCTGCTCGTCTCGGAGGCCTGCGCGATCCGCGATGCGATCGACGCGGGCATCGTCGAGGGCCCGCGCATGCTGGTCGCGGCGTTCACGACGATCACCGGCTCCCATCTCGACCTGATCCAGCCGCGTGCGGCGCTGCGGGTCGGCTTCCAGACGGCCGACGGCCCCTGGGAGCTGCGCAAGCTCGCGCGCACCAACCTGCTCGCCGGCTGCGACGTCATCAAGACCTGCGCCTCGGGCGGAGGCGGGACCGACAAGGAGGAGCCGGACATCCGCAACATGACCCAGGTCGAGCTCGACGCCCTGGTCGACGAGGCCCATGCCTTCCACAAGACCTGCGCCGTGCATTGCTTCACGCCGTCCGCGCAGCGCATGGCGCTGGAGGCGGGCGCGGACACCATCGAGCACATGGTCTTCTCCGACGACGAGACGATCGGCATGATCAAGGACAAGGGGGTCTACGTGACGCCCACCCTCTCGCACCGTACCGACCACGCGATCCGCCTGCGCAAGGAGCAGGGCACGTCGCAGTTCGTCCTGAACAAGATGAAAGGCCTGCAGGAGCACTGCTTCGGGACGTTCCAGAAGATGTACAAGGCGGGCGTCAACATCGCGATGGGCACGGACATGGGATTCGACCCCGAGATGGGCACCAACGCGGCCGAGCTCGAGATCTACGTCAAGCTCGGCATGGCGCCGATGCATGCGCTGCAGACCGCGACGATCAATGCGGCGCGCGCGATCAGGGTCGACAGCCAGCTCGGAACGCTGGAGGCGGGCAAGCTCGCCGACGTCATCGCCGTCGACGGCAATCCGCTGGAGAACATCGCCTGCCTGAAGGAGAAGCGCAACATCCAGATGGTGATGAAGGAAGGCCGCATCCATGCCGACCGCCGTCCCGGCCGGTCGAAGAACGTGGTGTCGGCGGAGCCGGGCAGCTGGAAGATCATCGACTACCTGTGACCATGGCCGCCTTCCCTGCAACGAGCCGCCGGCACGCCGCCGGGCGCGGGCGCACGCGAGCGTGACCGACGCTGCCGAAGCCGCGGTGGTGACCGGCGCGAGCGCGGGGATCGGGCAGGCGATCGCGCAGGCGCTGCTCGACCGGGGCCTGACGGTCGTCACCCTCCAGCGCTCGGCGCCAAAGCTCGCGCACCCGAACCTCCTGTGGCGCCGGGTGGACCTGACCGACCTTTCCGCGACCCGCGAGGCCGCCGAGGGGATCGCGCGCGAGCTGCCGGTCCGCTATCTGGTCAACAATGCAGGCGCCAACTGTCCGAATCCGCTGGATCGCGCGACGGTCGAGGAACTGCAGTACGTGACCACGATCACCCTGGGCGCCGCGATGGTGCTCACCCAGGCCTTCGTGCCGCAGATGCGCGCGGCGAAGTTCGGCCGCATCGTCAACATCTCCTCGCGCGCCGCGCTGGGCAAGTACGGCAGGACCGTCTATTCGAGCGCCAAGGCGGGGCTGATCGGCATGACCCGCACGATCGCGATCGAGGTCGGCGGCGACGGCATCACCGTCAACGCCGTGGTTCCCGGGCCGGTCGCGACCGAGCATTTCGATCGCGGCCATCCGCCGGGCAGCGAGCAGCGGCAGACGGTGATCGACGGCATCCTGGTCGGCCGGGTGGGGACCCCCGAGGATGTCGCCCATGCGGTCGCGTTCCTGCTCGAACGCGAATCCGGCTTCATCACCGGGCAGGCGATGTTCGTGTGCGGCGGCACCAGCGTCACCGGAACGGGCGGGCAATAGCGATGCCCCGCAACGCCGTGCGCGCCGCGCTGCTCGGAATCGGGGCCTGGGGCCGCGTGCTGGCCACGGCCGCGGCCCGTTCGACGACGCTGCGCATCACGCATTGCCTGAGCCGCGACGCCGGCAGGCGCGAAGCCTTCGCGCGCGAGTTCGGGCTGGCCGCGAGCGACGATTACGATGCGATCCTGCGCGATCCCGACATCGACGCCGTGGTGATCGCGTTGCCCAACGAGCTGCATCATCCGTTCGCCCGTCGCGCAGCCGAGGCGCGCAAGCACGTCTATCTCGAGAAGCCCATCGCCAGCACGCTGGCGGACGGCCTGCGCATCGCGGAGCTCGAGCGCACCTACGGCATCCGGATCTGCGTCGGGCATTGTGCGCGCCTGCTCGCGGGCAACCGCATCATGGGAGCGGCGGTCGCCGCCGGCGAGATCGGACAGCTCAACCGGATCGACGCCGTCTTCGCCAACGGCCGCGGGCTGCGCCTCACGCCCGGCGACTGGCGCTGGTACCAGGCGAGCTCCCCGGGCGGGCCGCTCAGCCAGATCGCCGTCCACCAGTTCGACGTCCTGCGCTACCTCGGCGGCGACGTCGCGAGCGTCAGCGCAACGGCGGCCCGCCGCTCGCCCGTCGGCGCCGAGGTCGAGGACGAGTGGCTGGTGACGCTGCGCTTCGAGAACGGTGCCCTCGGCAGCGTCGCCACGAGCTGGACCAGCCCGGGCGCCTATCGCGTCCAGGTGTCCGGCGATCGCGCGCTGATGGCCTACGAGATCGACCAGAGCCTCTGGAACGTCGCCGACGACCTGCACGTCGGCGCGACGCTCTTCCGCCATGCGCTGGGCCAGCCGCCGCGCGAGCGTGTCCGGGTCGACGTTCCGCGCGGCAACATGTTCCGCGAGGAGCTCGAAATCTTCGCCCAGGCGATCACCGGGGGCAGCGAGTGCGAGCTCTCGGCCGACAACGGCTGCCAGGCGCTCGCGATCGTCGATGCCGCGCTCGAATCGGCGGCAGCGGGCGGGCGGCACGTCGCCCCCGCCGAGGTGCTGGCGCGGGCGCGCCGCGCGGCGGGCATTGCCGATCCGAAGACCGGCGATCCCGCGGCAGGGGCGGGGGGAATTGGCGTCATGGATCACCGGGCGTCCCGGATATAGCGGAGAGCGCGCATGGCCGAGCGCATCGAAGTCGAGCACGTCTCGTACGAATACATGACCGACCAGCGGCGCGTGCTGGCCGTGCGCGATGCGAGCTTCACCGTCGAGCCCTCGGAATTCGTGTGCGTGCTGGGACCCAGCGGCTGCGGCAAGACGACGATCATGAACATGCTCGCGGGCTTCCTCGAGCCGACGGCCGGCGAAATCCGTATCGGGGGCCGCAGGCAGAACGGACGCCCGATCGATCGCGGCGTGGTGTTCCAGGACTTCGCCCAGCTCTTTCCCTGGCGGACGGCGCGGCGCAACGTCGAGTTCGGACTGGAAGTCCGCGGCGTCGCCAAGGCCGAGCGACGCGATGCCGCAATGCGCTTCCTGAAGCTCGTCCGCCTCGAGAATTTCTCCGAATCCTATCCGCACCAGCTCTCCGGGGGCATGCAGCAACGCGTCGCCATCGCCCGCGCCCTGGCCTACAACCCGGGCGTGCTGCTGATGGACGAGCCGTTCGCCGCACTCGATGCGATGACCCGCGACGAGATGCAGCGGCAGCTCGCCGACGTCTGGCAGCAGACGCGCAAGACGGTCGTCTACATCACCCACAACGTCGGCGAAGCCGTCTACCTCGCGGACAAGGTGCTGGTGATGGCGGCGCACCCCGGCAGCGTTCGCGCCGAGATCCGGCTCGACATACCACGGCCCCGCGATCCGCTGTCCGGCGCTTTCGTCGACGCCCAGCGGGAAATACTTTCCCACCTCGGTCCCCGCGCGAGCGAGCCCGAGTCCGAACGCGCACCGTCACCGCTCGTTCAAGCGCGGGGGCCCGCCCTCGCGCCCCAAACCAAGCCAGAAGGAGGCATGACATGACTGCGAGAAAGCTGGGTCGTCGCGAGGTGCTCGGGATGCTGGGCGGCACCGCATTGGCGGGGCTCGTCCCCGCGGCACGGGCGCAGGGCGCATCGGCGCCGCTGACACTGGGCATCCAGAACACCTCGTGGGGGGTGGTCGGGATGGTTGCCGAGGGCGAGCAGACGTTCAAGAAGCACGGCGCGAACGTCAAGGTCCTGCTCTTCGACACCGGCAAGACGACCCGGGACGCGATGATCGCCGGTCGCGTCGACATCGGCGTTCTCGGCGCCACCCCGTTCATCATCGGCGCGGCGAAAGGCGAGATGCTGGGCATCGGCATGTCGATGTATGCCGGTCGCACCAACGCGCTGGTCGCGGCCAAGGGCCGGGGGATCAAGACGGTCGCCGACCTCAAGGGGCGCAAGGTCGCCTCGCAGCTCGGCTCGGCGACCGACTACGTGTTCGAGAACAAGATCCTGCCCAAGTACGGGCTCAAGAAGGGCGACGTCCAGGTCGTCAACACCCAGTTCCAGAACCAGGTCTCGGCGCTGGTCAGCAAGTCGGTCGACGCATTCGCGGGCGTCGAGCCCTTTCCGTCGGTGGCCGAGGTCGACGGATTGGGCAAGGTGCTGCTCGACTACTCCGAGTTCGACATGGTTCCGGTGATCCTCGCGGCGAACCGGCCGGTGCTCGAGCACAAGCACGAGGCTGCCGTGGCCTTCTTCCGCGGCTGGCTCGACGCGGTCGACATCATGAAGAAGGATCCGGCCCGCTCCGCGAAGATCGTCTGGAACCACTTCAAGAGCCAGGGCTACGAGGTCAAGGAGGCGGTGATCGAGCACATGATCGCCAAGCTCGAGATCGACTCGAACTACTCGTCCAAGCTGTCGGCCTACCTGACCGACGAGTCGAAGATCCTGGTGTCGCAGCACAAGATCCCGGCGGTGCCGGACTGGAGCAAGCTGCTGGACACCTCGGTCATGAAAGCCGCCAGCACGGCATGACGCAGCGCACGTCGGGCATGCGGGGTCGGGCCGCGGGCGCAGTCGCGCCGGTGGCGGTCGTCCTCGCGTGCGCGCTGGCCTGGGAGGCGGTCGCGCGTTTCGGCGGCTTTCCGCCCAGGCTGCTGCCGGACCTGCCCACGATCGCGCAGGCGTTCGTCCGCCTGCTCGAAAGCGGGACGCTGGCCGCCGCGACCGGCGCGACCCTGGCGCGCCTTTGCGCAGGCTTCGCGCTCGCCGCCGTGGTCGGCGTGAGCGTGGGCGTCCTGATGGGGCGCTACCTGGTGGTCGAGGACACGCTGCTGCCGATCGTCTCCTTCCTGTACCCGATCCCGGGCATTGCCTATGCGCCGCTGTTCGTCATGTGGTTCGGCCTGGGCGACGTCCCGTCGGTCCTGCTGGTCGGGGTCTCGGCGAGCTTCACGATCATCATCAACGCGTGGAAAGGGGTGCGGGCGGTCAGGCCGATCTGGCTGCGCTCGGCCCACATGATGGGCGCGAGCGAGCGCACGATCTTCTTCAAGGTCATCGTTCCCGCGTCGCTGCCCTACATTCTCACCGGATTGCGCCTGGGCCTCGCGTCGGCCTGGAGGATCCTGGTCGCCGTGGAGATGCTGATGTCGGTGCAGCAGGGACTGGGCTGGCTGATCTTCGGCTCGCAGCAATTCCTCAACACCGACGTCATGCTGGCGACGATCGCCGTGATCGGCGCGATCGGCATGCTGCTGGAGAAGCAGCTGTTCGAGCGCGTCGAGCGCTACACGCTGGTCCGCTGGGGAATGATGACCGCATGAATGCCGGCGTGTCGGCAGGGCATCCACGCGCACGCCGCCGCCAGGCCGCCGTGCGCGGGACGCTCGGGATCGCGGTGCTGCTGGCCGTGTACGAGGGCTTCGCGCGCAGCGGCATGTTCTCGGTCGCGATCACGCCGCCGCTCGAGACCATCGGGTCGGCATTCCTGTCGTCGCTGGCCGGCGGGTACATCTTCCTGCAGGCCGGCGCGACGCTGCTGCGGGTCGCCATCGGCATGGCGTGCGCACTGTGCATCGCCGTGCCGCTCGGCATGCTGATGGGCCGGTCCCGGCGGGTCGAGCGCGCGCTGGCGCCGCTGATCAGCATTGTCATGCCGATCCCCTCGCTCGCCTGGGTCCCGCTGATCGTCCTCTGGTTCGGGATCGGCAACACCGCGACCATCCTCGTCGTCGTGTATGCGGCGACCTTCCCGCTGCTGTACAACGTATGGACCGGGGTGCGCACGATCAACCAGGTCTGGGTGCGCGCCGCGGTCGTCATGGGCGCGTCGCGGGCCTGCGTGTTCCGGCAGGTCGTGCTGCCTGCCGCATTGCCTTACGTGATCACCGGGGCGCGCCTTTCCTTCGGCCGTGCATGGATCGCCGTCATCGGCGGGGAATTGCTCGCCAGCCCCGAAACCGGCCTCGGGAAGGTGATCTTCGATGCCAAGGAATACCTCAATGCCGACGTGATGATGGCCGCGCTGCTGGTGATCGGCGCGATCGGCCTGTTCTTCGAGCGCATGGTGTTCCACCGGCTCGAGCGCGCCACCGTCGAGCGGTGGGGCATGACCGCGAGAAGCCGGCGATGACCCCGCGCAGGCTCGCTTTCATCGGCGTCGGGCGCATGGGCGATCCGATGGCGGCGCGACTGCTGCGCAGCGGATTCGATGTCGCAGTCTACGATCGCGACCCGTTGCGCCTCGCCGCGTTCGTCGCCGAGCATGGCGGACGGGCGGCGTCCTCGCCCGCCGACGCTGGAGCGGGCGCCGACACCGTCATCACCATGCTCCCCGACGGCGGCGTCGTGCGCCAGGCGCTGGTCGGGCCCGCCGGGATCGCGGCTGCGCTGGCGCCGGACAGCGTCGTCGTCGACATGGGCAGCTCCGATCCCGAGGACACCCGGGCGACGGGCGCGGAACTCGCGCGCCGCGGGCTGCGCCTGGTCGACGCTCCGGTCATGGGCGGCGTGGCCTTCGCGCGCAACGCGTCGCTGGACATCCTGGCCGGTGGCGATCCGGCCGCCGTCGCGCACTGCGAGCCGGTCCTCGCCGCGCTGGGGCGCCGGATCTACCGCTGCGGTCCGCTGGGCGCCGGCCACACGCTCAAGGCGATCGCGAACTTCATCAATGCCGCGACGTTCAGCGCCGTGCTCGAGGGCATGGCCGTCGGGCGCAAGGCCGGGCTCGACACCGCGTTGATGGCGGAGGCGCTGACTGCGCTTTGCGCAGGTCGCCAGCATCCGCTGGAAAAGAAGGTCGTCCCGCACGTCCTGACGCGATCCTACGGCACCGGCATGGCGCTGGGCCTCATCGCCAAGGACCTGCGGATCGCCGTCGGCCTCGCCGAGCGCAACGGGGCGGCCGCGCCGATCGCCGAATGCGTCGCGTCGATCTGGCGCGAGGCCGGCGAGCTCTGTGGCGGCAACGCCGACCAGGCCGAGATCGTCACCTACTGGGAGGAGAAAGGCGATGTCCGACTTTAGCGATCGCGGCGACCCGGAGCGTACCCGCGGTGGCTGAAGGCGGGGATCTGGCGAGGCGCCTGGCGCGCATCGTCGGCGAGCGCGGCGTCGTGACCGGGGAGGCGGACATGGCGCCCTACCTCACCGACTGGCGCCGCGCCTTCAGCGGTCGCGCGCTGGCCGTCGCGAGGCCGGCTTCGACCGACGAGGTGGCGGCCGTCGTCGGGCTGTGCGCGGAAGAGGGCATTCCCGTCGTGCCCCAGGGCGGCAACACCGGCATGTGCGGCGGCGCGATCGCCGACGACAGCGGTCGCAGCGTCGTCATCGCCATGGGCCGGATGAACCGCATCCTCGACGTGGATGCGCGCAACAACACGGCGACCGCCGAGGCCGGCTGCGTACTCGCCGACCTGCAGGCGGCCGCGGCGCGGGAACGTCGCCTGTTCCCGCTGAGCCTCGCGGCGGAAGGAAGCTGCCAGATCGGCGGCAATGTCTCGACCAACGCCGGCGGCATCAACGTGCTGCGCTACGGCAACACCCGCGAGCTGACCCTGGGACTCGAGGCGGTGCTGCCGGACGGCAGCGTGTGGAACGGCCTGCGCAGCCTGCGCAAGGACAACACCGGCTACGACCTCAAGCAGCTGTTCATCGGCGGCGAAGGAACGCTGGGCATCGTCACCCGGGTGGTCGTCAAGCTGCATCCTGCGATCCGCGAACGGATCACGGTGATGGCGGCGGTCCCGACCGTCGACGCCGCAGTCGAGCTCCTCGCGCAGCTGCGCGAGCATTGCGGCGAGACCATCAGTGCCTTCGAGCTCGTCTCCCGCCGCTGCCTGGAGCTCGTCCTGCAGCACGCCCCCGGGGCGCGCGACCCGTTCACCGACACAAGCCCCTGGTACGTGCTCTCGGAGGTGGGCGACACCCATGCGGGCAGCGGGCTGCGCGATCGGCTGGAGGCCGGATTGCTGGCGGCCAGCGAAGGCGGGATCGTCGGCGATGCGGCGATCGCGGAGAGCATGGCGCAGCGCGAGACGCTCTGGCGCCTCCGCGAAGCGCTGCCCGAGGCGATACGCGCCGAGGGCCTCGCGTTCCGGTCGGACGTCGCCGTGGCCGTGGGACGCGTGCCCGCGTTCGTCGCGGAGGCCGAGAGCGACCTGACCCGCGCATTTCCCGGCATCAGGATCGTGTGCTTCGGTCATGTGGGCGACGGCAACCTTCATTTCAACGCCCTGCCGAATCGCGACGCGGCGCTGTCCGCCGACTGGACGCGCGAGGTGGCGCGCGTGCTCTACGATGCGGTCGGGCGCTACGGCGGGAGCATCAGTGCCGAGCACGGCATCGGCCAGGCGAAGCGGGGGGAACTCGCGCGCTGCAAGAGCGAGCTCGAGATGACCCTGATGCGCCAGGTCAAGCGGATGCTGGATCCGGGTGGCCTGATGAATCCGGGTAAGCTCCTCTAGGTGCCGCCGACCGGCGACGGGCATCGCAGCACGTCCGCCGATACGGTCACCGTCGCGCCGATGCGGTCGCCCATTCAACCCTGCTTGGAGATGACATGAAAGACATGACCCTGGCCCTCGCTTCGGACCTCGCCGACGCCACGCTCGCCGCCGGGCGCGCGGACGGCTGCCAGCCCCTGGCCGTCGTCGTGCTCGATGCGGGGGGCCACGACGTCGTCGTCAAGCGCGAGGACCGCTGCGGGCTGCTGCGCGTCGACATCGCGCGCGGCAAGGCCTGGGGCGCCCTCGGCATGGGCCTGGGGTCGCGCGACCTCGCCAAGCGCGCCGAGGGCAATCCGCGCTTCTTCGCGGCGCTGGCGGCGCTCTCCGGCGGCCGCGTCGTTCCCAATCCCGGAGGCGTCCTGGTGCGCAACGCCGACGGTGATGTCGTCGGTGCGGTCGGCGTGAGCGGCGACACATCCGATCGCGACGAAGCCTGCGCGGTGGCTGCGATCAAGAAGTCGGGAATGACCGCCGACGTCGGCTGAATCCCGCCCGCCGCCGCGGCTTCCGTTCGCCGGTCTCACCCCCGCCGCTGCGGTCCCCACTCGTCGGTCTCGTCGTTGAACAGCTCGTGGACCAGCTGGCGCAGCCAGC
>JBLMVY010000282.1:0-4704 GCA_050256935.1 Candidatus Levyibacteriota bacterium
CCGGCTATCCGGTGTTCACGCGCAAGGCGCACACCGACGTGTCGTATCTGGCCTGCGCGCAATCGCTGCTCGAGGCGGACGATGCCGTCTACCCGATGTTCGCGACCCACAATGCGCACACCATCGCCTGGGTGTCGGCCTGCGCCGCCCGGCTCGGAACGCGCGATTTCGAATTCCAGCGGCTGCACGGCATGGGCGAGAGCCTCTATCGGCAGGTGCTGGGCGACGAGGCGACACGCCATGGCGCCTGCCGGATCTACGCGCCGGTCGGAAGCCATCACGATCTCCTGCCCTATCTCGTGCGGCGGCTCCTCGAGAACGGCGCCAACACCTCGTTCGTCAATCGCATCGGCGATCCGCGCATCCTGATCGACGACGTCGTGGCCGATCCGCTGGCGCGCGCGCGTTCCTGGGACTACGCACCCGCGGAACGGCTGCCTGCGCCGCGCGACATGTACGCGCCCGGACGCCGCAACTCCGAAGGCGTCTCGCTCGCCGACCAGGATGCGATGAGCGAGCTCGACGCCCACATCGCGGCCGCTGCGGCCTCGGGTTTCGTGGCGATGCCCGACTCCGGCCACAGCACCGCGTCGGGCACCGCGCGCGATGCCGTCGAGCCCGCCGACCGCAGGCGCAGGATCGGCACCATCGTCGACGCCGACCGGGTCACCGTCGACCGTGCGCTGGCGATGCTGGTCGAGGGCCAGCACGGGTGGGACAGGCGCCGCGGCAGCGAGCGTGCGGCAATCCTCGACCGTGCCGCCGACGCCCTCGAGCGCGAGCGGGGAAGCCTCGTCGCGCTGCTGGTGCGCGAAGCGGGCAAGACGCGCGCCGCCGCGCTCGCCGAGGTCCGCGAAGCCGTCGACTACTGCCGCTATTACGCCGCGCAGGCGCGCGAGCGATTCGATGCGCCGTTGCCGCTGCCCTCGCCCACCGGCGAAGCCAACACGCTGGCGCTCCACGGCCGCGGGGTGTTCGCGTGCATCTCGCCGTGGAACTTTCCTCTGGCGATCTTCACCGGACAGGTCGCGGCGGCGCTGGCCGCAGGCAACGCCGTCGCGGCGAAGCCAGCGGAGCAGACGCCGCTGATCGCCGCCCAGGCGGTCCGCTGCCTGCACGAGGCCGGCGTTCCCGCGGATGCGCTGGCGTTGCTCCCGGGCGCGGGGGAGACCGTCGGAGCCGCCCTCGTCGCCGATCCGAGAATCGCAGGCGTCGCCTTCACCGGGTCGACGGCCGTCGCCGCATCCATCGCCGCTGCGCTCGCGGCGCGCATGCCGCTGGCAACGCTGATCGCGGAAACGGGCGGGCAGAACGCAATGATCGTCGACAGCTCGGCGCTCGCCGAGCAGGTCGTCGTCGATGCGCTGCAATCCGCATTCGACAGCGCAGGCCAGCGCTGCTCGGCATTGCGCCTGCTGTGCGTGCAGCAGGACATCGCGCCGCGCGTGCTCGAGCTGCTGCAGGGTGCGATGGACGAGCTCGTGATCGGCGATCCGGTCGACGACGCGACCGACGTCGGACCGGTGATCGACGCCGCCGCGCGCGACGCCCTCGAGCAGCACGTCGCGAAGATGGCTTCGCTGGGCCTGGTCCGGCATCGCGCCGCGCTGCCCGAAACCTGCGCACATGGGACCTACGTCGCGCCGACGCTGATCGTCCTCGACCGGATCGACCGGCTGACGCAGGAGGTGTTCGGTCCGATCCTGCATGTGATCACCTGGCAGGCGGCGGAGCTCGACGCCCTGGTCGACGCGGTGAACGGTCTGGGCTATGGCCTGACGCTGGGCATCCACAGCCGCGTCGACGCGACCATCGAGCGCATCCTGGCGCGGGCGCGCGTGGGCAATGCCTACGTCAACCGCAACATGATCGGCGCCGTCGTCGGCGTGCAGCCCTTCGGTGGCGAAGGGCTGTCGGGGACCGGGCCCAAGGCCGGCGGGCCGAACTACCTGCCGCGCTTCGCCGTCGAGCGCACGGTGTCGGTGAACACCGCGGCCGCGGGCGGCAACGCGACGCTGCTCGCGCAGGGAGAAGGCTAGGCGCGGGGTCGCCGCGGCAGGCGAGGCAGCGCTCCGGCGGGCCGCGGCAGGCGAGGCAGGGCTGTGGCGGGCGGGCGCATGTGACGCAGTCGTCGCAAAGCGGGTGGCTCGTGCGCGGCCAGTCGTGTGTTGACTGGCCGCCGCGAGCCGGGACCCGCGCGAGGACGCGGGTGCGTCACCTAAGCCCGCCCGCCACAGCCCTGCCTCGCCTGCCGATCCGCGCAGCCACACGGCATCGCCCGCGCCGGTCTCCCGCAGCGCGTTTCCTTCCGACGTCAGGAATCGTCACCGCCCCGGGCGCGCAGGTCCCGCAGCTCCCGCTCCAGCGCCTCGATGCGCTGCGCGAGGCGCAGCACGATCGCGAGGCTGTGCACATCGTCGAGCGCGAAATCCTCCCGCAGCCGATGGGCGACGCGCGCGGTCACGACGCAGCGCGCGCTGAAGGTCCACGATGCCGCCGTGCGGTCGGCGGGCGCGAGGGCGCCACACTCGACCAGTTCGAGCAGCTCGCTTTCCGACAATCCAGAATGCGCGATCAGCTGCGCGACGGTGAGCGTTCCCGTCTCGTCCAGGTACAGCGCTTCCGAGGCCTCAATGCTCACGGGCGATGCCCTCCAGATTGGCGCGGGGGTTGAAGGTCGAGGCTTCGGCGAGATTGCGGTACAGCTCGCGCTGCCGATCGTCGACGACCGTCGGCACCGCGATCTGCACATGAGCGTACAGATCGCCCGCGGTGCCGTTGGGACGCGCCAGTCCGCGCCCGGCGAGACGCATCTGCTGGCCGCCACGGGTGCCGGGCGGGATCTTGAGGGTGACGCGGCCGGCAGGCGTCGGCAATTCGACGCTCGCGCCGAGCACCGCCTCCCAGGGGGCCAGCGGGAGGTCCATGTGGAGGTCGAGTCCGTCCGGCCGGTACAGCGGATGCGCCTGCACCTCGATGTCCAGATACAAATCCCCCGGCGGTCCGCCGTTGAGCCCGGCGCCGCCCTTCCCGGGAACCCGGAGCTTCTGGCCGTCGGTGACCCCCTTCGGGATCCTGACCTTGATCTTGCGCTGCGCGCGCCGCAGCGCGCCGTGCTCGTCGCGCTCGACGACCCCGAGGTCGAGCTCGATTTCGGCGCCGCTGTAGGCCCGGTCGAAGTCGAGCCTGACCGCCGCCTCGTAGTCCTGGCCGCGGATCGGCCCGTCGGGAGCGCGTCGCCCGCCGCGGGCAGCGCCGGCGAAGCCCGCGAACAGGTCGGCCAGATCGCCCTCGTCGAAGGAGAACGAGGGTCCGCCGTACGAATGCTGCCATTCCGGCGGCGGCCGGAAATCCTCGCCGGACGCGTGGCGGCCGAGCTGATCGTAGGCAGCGCGCTTCTCGGGGTCCTTCAGTGTCTCGTAGGCCTCGGCGACCTCCTTGAACTTCTCCTCGGCATCCTTCTCCTTGGACACGTCCGGGTGGTACTTGCGCGCGAGCTTGCGATAGGCGGCCTTGATCGCGTCCGCGTTCGCCGCGCGATCGACGCCGAGCACCGCGTAGTAGTCCTTGTATTTCATTGCCGGGGCGAGAAGCGGATCAACTTTCGGGATCGGCGCGGCGCTCGATCGCCACGCCAAGCTCGCGCACGCCGGGCAGGGCCCCGAGCTTGGCGACCCGCAGCTTGATTGCCCGGACGCCGAATCCGTCGAGCACCGTGCGCGCCAGGGCCTCGGCGAAGCGCTCGAGCAGGGGGTGCGGATTGTCGAGGGCGAACGCCCGGATGTGCGCAACGACGGCCGCATAGTCGATGGCGTCGGCCAGATCGCCGGTCTCGAACGGACGCGACGAAGGCAGTTCGAGCTCGACGTCCAGACGCAGCGTCTGGGGCAGCTCGCGCTCCCACGCATAGACGCCGACCTTGGTGTCCACGCGCATGTCGTGGATGAAGATCGTGTTCATCGTGCCCTGTGGCGACAAGTGCAGTTCCCGGTCTGATCGTTGCGCCGATCTTCGTCCGCGCGACGCGCCGCCGGCGGTCGCGGGCTGCGCGCCGATGCTAAGATCGAACGGAATTCTAGCGGACGCCACACCGTTCCGTGTTCACGACCCTCCTCCTCGTCCTCGGCGCATACCTGATCGGCTCCATCTCCTTCGCCGTCGTCGTCAGTCGCCTGTACGGCTTGCCCGACCCCCATGGCTACGGCTCGGGCAACCCGGGCGCGACCAACGTGCTGCGCACCGGCAACAAGGCCGCGGCGGCGCTGACGCTCGTCGGTGACGGCGTCAAGGGCTATGTCGCCGTGTTCCTCGTCCAGCGACTCGCGCCCGGGCTCGGCGCGCCGGACTGGACGGTCGCCGCCGCCTCGCTCGCCGTGTTTATCGGCCACCTCTATCCGGTCTTCCACCGCTTCGCAGGCGGCAAGGGGGTGGCGACCGCCGCCGGGATCGTGTTCGCCTGGCACTGGCCCCTGGGTCTCGCGCTGACCGTCGTCTGGCTGACCATGGCGTTCGGGTTCAAGATCAGCTCGCTTGCGGCGCTGACCACCGCCGTCCTGATGCCGCTCGCGATGTTCTGGGTGGCCGGCCCCGGTTACATCGCGTGGACCAGCGTCGCGATCGCGCTGCTCCTCTTCTGGCGGCATCGCGGCAACATTCGCCAGCTGATCTCGGGCAGCGAGCGCCCGATCGGTCGTTAGGACGCCG
>JBLMVY010000283.1:0-5714 GCA_050256935.1 Candidatus Levyibacteriota bacterium
ACGCTGGTCGTCAACAACATCCGCGGCATCCTCAAGACCGTCGCCGTCAAGGCGCCGGGCTTCGGCGACCGTCGCAAGGCGATGCTCGAGGACATCGCGATCCTCACCGGCGGCACGGTGATCGCCGAGGAGCTGGGTCTCAAGCTCGAGAACGCGACGCTGAAGGACCTGGGCCGCGCCAAGCGCGTCGAGGTCGCCAAGGAAGACACGACGATCATCGACGGCGCCGGCGAGAAGGCGGCGATCGAGGCGCGGGTGAAGAACATCCGCAAGCAGATCGAGGAAGCGACCTCCGACTACGACAAGGAGAAGCTGCAGGAGCGCGTGGCCAAGCTGGCGGGCGGTGTGGCCGTCATCAAGGTCGGTGCGGCGACCGAAGTCGAGATGAAGGAGAAGAAGGCCCGCGTCGAGGACGCGCTGCACGCGACCCGTGCGGCGGTCGAGGAAGGCATCGTGGCGGGCGGCGGCGTCGCCTACCTGCGTGCCCGCGCCAACCTGAAGGCCCTGAAGGGCGCCAACCCCGACCAGGACGCCGGCATCAAGATCGTGCTGCGTGCGGTCGAGGAGCCGCTGCGCCAGATCGTCGCCAACGCCGGCGAGGAGCCGTCGGTCGTGCTGAACAAGGTTGCCGAAGGCAAGGGCAACTTCGGGATGAACGCGGCCTCGGGCGAGTACGGCGACATGGTCGAGATGGGCGTGCTCGATCCGACCAAGGTGACGCGCTACGCGCTGCAGAACGCCGCGTCGGTGGCCGGCCTGATGCTGACGACCGATGCGATGGTCGCCGAGCTGCCGAAGGACGAGAAGGCGGCGATGCCCGGCGGCGGCATGGGTGGCATGGGCGGCATGGGCGACATGGACATGTGATCGTCCCCGCTCCCCGAAGCAAGGAAAGCCCGCGGCAACGCGGGCTTTTTTTTCGATCTATGGGCGAAATGCATTAGACTAGGCGCGACTGGCCCGAACCCGCGCAAAACATCAATGCTTATGCCCCGGTCATCGTCGGCGGTCGCGGCGTCCACCCGAAGGCTGTCGTCTACATGACGTCCGGGCTCGTCTTTGCGCTCGCGATCGTGCTGCTCGCGGTCGTCATCGTGGTCGGGTTCATGCGGCGAAACCGCAACGGACCCGCCGACGGACGGTCGGAAGTCGACGGCCCGACGGCCGTCGCGCAATGGACGGAAGGCGAGACGACGCGCCTGCTGTCCTCCGCCGAGGTGCCGGGGCTGTACCTGCTGCGCCCACGGTTCCTCTCCAAGTCCGAGGGGGCGGTATTCCTGCTGCTCAAGGCAGCGTTTCCGCGCCACGAGATCTTCGCCCGCGTTCGCCTGGCCGACGTGCTGCAGGTGAAGATCGGCCCGCAGGGCATGGAACGCCTGCGCGCCTTCCGCAAGATCGCCAACCAGCACGTCGGCTTCGTCATCTGCGATCGCGACATGACCATTGTCGCGATCGTCGACACCCGCGACCCCGATCAGGCGATCGACCCGCGCGACCAGAAGCTCGAGACGATCAAGCAGCGTTGCCTGCAGGCCGCGCAGGTCAAGTACGTGTGCGTGTACCCGCCGCAGCTGCCGCGGTATCGCGAGCTGCGCGACCAGATCCTCGGCCCGGCGGCCGACCTGATCTGACTACTGCAGATAGTTGAGGTAGATCCAGAGCACCAGCAGCGCTCCGACGATCGACAGGAACCACCCGGCGGGATGGAACTTGCCGTCGGGCGAGCGGAAGACGAGGCCGCCGATCACGCCGCCGACCAGCGAGCCGAGGATGCCGATGATCGCGGCTTTCCAGAACCCGAGGTGCTGCGCGCCCGGGTAGAGCATCTCGGCAATGAAGCCGACGATGAAGCCGACGATGATCATCGAGATGATGTGAAAGATCCCCACGGGAGCCTCCTTCGAGTCGGGTTGACGCCGGGACGGCGCGCGACGCGAGGTTAGCACGGCGCCACCGCCCTCGGGCGTAAGGAAAGGGGCTGCGCCGCCGACCAGCCTGCGATGAGCAGCAGATCCGCATTGCCGGGGTGGATCGCGGTAGCGGCATGGGTCGCGGCAGGTGCGGCCGCTTCCGCCGGCGCCGCGCCCGCGTGTCGCTCGGCGAGCGGTCCTTCGACCGCGCCGCTGGTCGAGCTCTACACGTCCGAGGGCTGCAGCAGCTGCCCGCCCGCAGACCGCTGGCTCGCTTCCACCTTCGGCGCGTCGCCGCGCCCTGCGACGGCGCCGGATTCCGGTTCCGTCGTCGCGATCGCCTTGCACGTCGATTACTGGGACCGGCAGGGCTGGGTCGACCGGTTCGCAACTCCCGCCTACACGCAGCGCCAGTACGCGGCGATGCGCGCCAATCGCCAGTCCTTCGTCTACACGCCGCAGGTGCTGCTGCAGGGACGCGACCTGCCGGCGTGGCGCGATCCGGCTGCGTGGGCGGCGATCTCAGCCGCAGCGGCCCGGCCGGCACGCGCGAAGCTCGCGCTCGAGGCCGAGCCCGAAGGAAGCCGGGTCACGGTGCGCGCCGCTGCCAGGGTCGACGATCCGGTGCTGCGGCAGGATGCGCGCCTGTTCGTCGCCTATGTCGACAGCGGGCTCCACTCCGAGGTCGGGGCCGGCGAGAACCGCGGGCTGCGGCTGACTCACGATCATGTCGTCCGCGCGCTGACCGCGGCCGGCGGATTGGGCGCGGACGGGAGCGCTCATGCGCAGGTCGTCTTCGCGCGGCCCGCCGAAGCGGGGACGGCCGCGACGATCGTCGCGTTCGTGCAGCGGGATTCGAGCGGGGAGGTCCTGCAGGCGCTTGCGCTGCCGCTGGCCGATTGCGCCTCGCGCTGACAGCGGCGAGCGACTTCGCTACCATGGGCCGTCCGGGTACCGAATGAAGCCGCCGGCGTGCGCATCCTGTTGGCAGAAGACGATCCGCTGCTCGGCGATGCGATCACCGGGCACCTCGCCCGCGTCGGCCACGCCGTCGACTGGGTGCGAGATGGCGCGGCCGCCGACCGGGCGCTGCGCACGCAGGCCTTCGACCTGATCGTCCTCGACCTCGGCCTGCCGCGCATGGCGGGGCGCGAAGTGCTGTCGCGGCTGCGCGGCCGGGCATCGGCGACGCCGGTGCTGATCATCACCGCGGCCGACGCCATCGCCGACCGGGTCGCGGGCCTCGACGCCGGCGCCGACGACTACCTGGTCAAGCCATTCGCGCTCGCCGAGCTGGAGGCGCGCGTGCGGGCGCTGATCCGCCGCAGCCTCGGCCGCGACCGCAACGTCCTGGCGCACGGCGCGCTCACCTTCGACACCGCGGCGCGCAGCGCATCGGTGGATGGCGACATGCTCGACCTGTCGGCGCGCGAGCTGGCGGTGCTCGAGCTCCTGCTGCTGCGCAGCGGGCGCGTGGTGGCGAAAGACCAGTTCGTCGAGCACATGTGCGGCTGGGATCAGGACGTCACCGAGAACGCGATCGAGGTCTACGTGCACCGGCTGAGGCGCAAGCTCGAGCCGGTGGGGATCCACGTGCAGACGGTGCGGGGGCTCGGCTACTACATCGCGCGGCCCTGACGCGCAGCCGGGGCGGTAGCGCATTGTTCACCCTGTTCAAATACCTGGTCTGGCTGGTCGTCTCGCTGACCTGCCTGATGCTGGCGACGATCAGCATCAGCGAGTTCCTGGTCAACAGCGCGGTCGAGGCGCCCTACGACGCCAGGCTCTCCGAGTATGCGCAGCTGCTCGCCGCGGAAACCCGGGCGGACGCCGGCGGGATCGCGATCCGGCCGGCGGCGATCGGCATGCTGCGGCGCATCGAGCGCGATCGCATCCTGTTCGCGCTGCGCGATGCCGATGGGCAGGTGCTGGTCGGCGACGCGGCGCTGCCGCCGGTCGCGGGGCTTCGCGAGCATTCGTCCCCGCTGCTGCAGGACGCCCAGATCGACGACGAGCCGGTGCGCGTCGCGGCGATGCTCCTCGCCGACCCCCGCGCGCCGTCGCGGCTGCTGACCATCGAGGTCGCCGAAACGCTGGAGCACCGGCGCGCCCTGACCGAGACGCTGCGCGCGCAGGCCGTCGCGCTGCCGCAGGTCCTGGTGCTGGTGATCGCGATCCTGCTGATCGTCTACGGTTATGCCTACGTGTGGCGGCCGATGCAGCGGCTGCGCTCGCTGATCGACAATCGCGGATCGAACGACCTGTCGGCGCTCGATCCCGACAGCGCGCCGCAGGACCTGCGCCCGCTGATCAGGTCGATCAACGGTCTGATGCAGCGACTCGCGGTCAGCATCGACGCGCAGCGGCGTTTCATCGCCGATGCCGCGCACCAGCTGCGCACGCCCCTCGCAGGTCTGCGATCGCAGGCGGAGATCGCGTTGACCGAGACCGATCCCGTCGCGCTGCGGCGCGCGCTCGCGCGGATCGCTGCCGGCACCGAGCGCGCGACCGAGCTCGCGAACCGCATGCTCGCGCTCGCGCGCGCCGACACCCCGCTGGCGGCGCCGCAGGTGGACGTCGACCTGCCCGCACTGGCGCGCGACGTGATCTCCGATCACCTACCGATCGCCAACGCGCGCGGCCAGGACCTCGGATTCGAGGGCCCCGCGCCGGGGCGCGGCGCCGTCGTGCGCGGCGACCGGCTGCTGCTGCGCGAGCTCCTGTCCAATCTGGTCGACAATGCGCTGCGCTACACGCCCGAGGGCGGCGTGATCACCGTCAACGTCGAGTCCGGTCCGGGGACTGCCGCAACACTGTCGGTGAGCGATTCCGGGCCCGGCATTCCTCCCGCCGAACGCGAGCGGGTGTTCGAGCCCTTCTATCGCGGCAGCGAGGCGCTCGCACCTGGAACCGGGCTGGGGCTCGCCATCGTCCGGTCCATCGCCGCGGCGCATGGCGCTGCGGTCGCATTGCGGACGGGGCCCAATGAGCGCGGCCTGCAGGTCGCCGTCATCTTCTCCCGGCTTGCGGCTGCGTAAGATTCGTGTAAGGCTGCGCACCTAGTCTGTGCAACGGGTCGTCACGAGCCCGCAAACCGTCGCCCGATCCGTGCCCGACGCGGACGCAAATTCAGGAGGAGTCCGATGGCCACAGCCGCACCCCGGGGTCACCCCCAGAAACAGGACTTCAGTCGCGAAGAGACCAACGTCATCTTCGCGTCGTCCCTCGGTACCGTCTTCGAGTGGTACGACTTCTACCTGTACGCGGTCCTGGCGCCGTTCTTCGCCGGGCTGTTCTTCCCCGCCGGCAACGCGACGGCGGCGCTGCTCTCCGCGTTCGCGGGCTACGCGGCGGGCTTCCTGGTGCGTCCGTTCGGCGCGCTGGTGTTCGGCCGCATCGGGGACCTGGTCGGGCGCAAGTACACGTTCCTGGTCACGATCCTGGTCATGGGCTTCTCGACGTTCGCGACCGGCCTGCTGCCGACCTACGCGTCGGTGGGCTGGGCGGCGCCGCTGCTGATGGTCGGCCTGCGCCTGCTGCAGGGCCTGGCGCTGGGCGGCGAATACGGCGGTGCGGCGACCTACGTCGCCGAGCACGCGTCGGACAGCCGGCGCGGCTACGACACCGCCTGGATCCAGACGACGGCGACGCTCGGTCTGTTCCTCGCGCTGATCATCATCGGACTGTGCCGGTTCAGCGGCGTCATGACGCCCGCCCAGTTCGCCGAATGGGGCTGGCGCATTCCGTTCCTGGTGTCGCTGATCCTGCTGATCTTCTCGATCTACATCCGGCTGAAGCTCAACG